>JAEXSY010000418.1 GCA_023440105.1 Bacillota bacterium | reverse complement strand
CTTTACTGAAAATCAAAAGGGTTATGGCTATGTTAATGATAGGACACCAGAATTAGGTATAGCTTTGACTAGCGAAGCAAGAGGTAAGGGAATAGGCACATTACTTATGAAAAAGCTCATAGAAGTTGCTTCTGAGGATGGTTACCCCTCCCTTTCTCTCAGTGTTGACCCTAGTAACACACAAGCTATTCAATTATACGAAAAACTTGGATTTCTAAACTGTGGCTTATCGGGAACATCTTTTACAATGATATACAACATCTCTTCCAGATAACCTATTACTATATATCATCAGAAAAAAATAAATCAGAGGATTATTTAGATCCACTGATTTACTATTTTAAGCTTATTAACTTTTATTAAAGATTTTTTTAGATATCTACTTCCCTATGTCTTCTCTGAAATACATATCTTTAAAGTTTATTTTATCCATTGCCTCATAAGCCTTGTTGTAGGCTTCTTCCTTTGTAGCTCCCAGGGCAGTAGTACAGAGGACCCTACCTCCGGAGGTTATAAGTTTGTCTTCAGCTAGGGAGGCACCAGCGATAAATACCTTCTCTGCGGGGTTATCCTGAATTTCTATAGTATAACCCTTTTTGTAGCTTCCTGGATATCCTCCCGAGACTCCCACTACAGAACAGGCATGACCTTTCTTCCAACGTATATTAAATTCAGAAAGGCTCCCCTCCAAGGCAGCATCTACTAAATCTATTAGGTCTGTTTCCATAAGAGGAATTACCGCCTCTGTTTCTGGATCACCAAGCCTTACGTTATACTCTAAAAGATAAACTCCTTTTGAAGTTATCATTATCCCAAAGAAGATTATTCCTGTAAAATCAAGAGCTTCCTCCTGTATTCCCTTAAGGGTTGGAAGAAGAATGTCCTTATTAAAGGCCTCCATTACCTCAGGAGTAACATAAGGATTAGGTGCAATAACTCCCATACCGCCAGTATTCGGTCCCTTACCACCTTCATAAAGCTGCTTATGGTCCTTTGCTGAAATAAAAGGGATTATGGTTTTTCCATCGGTTATTGATAGTATAGACGCTTCAACGCCCTGAAGATACTCCTCAATTACTACCTCTCCTCCAGCTCCATTAAAGATGTCTAATACCATTATTTCCTCTATAGCCTTTTCAGCTTCCTCTAGGGTCTCACAGATATAAACTCCCTTTCCTGCTGCAAGGCCATCGGCTTTAATGACTATTGGTAAGCTGCAGCCTTTAAGATAAGCTTTAGCCTTTGATGCATCCCTAAAGCATTCATATTCCGCAGTTTTTACTCCGTATTTTTCCATAAAGGCTTTAGAATATACCTTACTTCCTTCTAAAGCAGAAGCCTTCCTAGAGGGACCAAAGCATCTTAAGCCTTCCTCTTTGAAATAATCCGTTATTCCTTTAGTTAAGGGCTCCTCAGGACCTATTATAGTCAGATCAACCCCATTATCCTTTGCAAAGGCTGCTAAATCCTCTATGGCCGTTATATTTACATTAGTGCATTTATTCTCTAGAGCTGTTCCCCCATTGCCAGGAGCACAAAAGATCCTCTGAACCTTAGGATTCTGTGCCGCCTTCCAGGCTAAAGCATGCTCCCTGCCTCCAGAGCCCACTATTAAAAGCTTCATATATCAACACCTACCTACAAACTATTATTAATGGTGGAACAATCTCATTCCTGTAAAGCACATTGCTATATTATGCTTATTGCAGCTCTCAATGACATTGTCATCACGGATGGAGCCGCCAGGCTGTGCAATATAGGAAACACCACTTTTAAAGGCCCTCTCAATATTGTCCCCAAACGGGAAGAAAGCATCGGACCCTAAAGCAACTCCAGTATTAGTAGAGAGCCATGCTCTTTTTTCCTCTCTAGTGAATACCTCGGGCTTTTCTGTAAAGACCCTATCCCATGCGCCATCCTCTAAAATATCCATGTACTCTTCACCAATGTAAAGGTCAATTGCATTGTCTCTATCAGCACGTCCCACATTTTCTTTAAAAGGAAGATTTAAAACCTTATGATGCTGACGTAGATACCAGTTATCAGCCTTGCTTCCAGCAAGTCTTGTACAGTGAATCCTCGACTGCTGTCCAGCACCAATACCTATGGCCTGACCTCCTTTTACATAGCATACAGAATTGGACTGAGTATACTTTAAAGTAATTAATGCAATAATCAAATCAATCTTTGCAGAATCGGGTATATCCTTATTCTCTGTTACAACATTTTCAAGGAGCTCTCTGTTAATCTTAAATTCATTGCGACCCTGCTCAAAGGTAACACCATAGACCTGCTTCCTCTCAATAGGCTCAGGAACATATGAGGGATTTATCTTAATAATATTATAATTGCCCTTCTTCTTAGCTCTCAAAATTTCCAGAGCCTCCTCCTCATAGCCAGGAGCAATGATACCATCAGAAACCTCATGCTGAATTAGCTTTGCCGTTGCAGTGTCACATATATCTGATAAAGAAATAAAATCTCCAAAGGAAGACATTCTATCCGCTCCCCTTGCCCTAGCATAGGCACAGGCTAAAGGAGATAGCTCAGAAGTTTCATCATCTACCCAGTAAATCTTCTTTTCCACCTCAGTGAGAGGGATTCCCACTGCTGCCCCAGCTGGTGATACATGCTTAAAGGAGGTGGCTGCTGGTAGTCCTGTTGCCTCTTTTAATTCCTTTACCAGCTGATAACCATTAAAAGCATCGAGGAAATTAATATACCCTGGTCTGCCATTTAATATTTCCACAGGCAGCTCACTGCCATCTTCCATATAGATTCTCGCTGGCTTCTGATTTGGATTACATCCGTATTTTAGTTGAAATTCTTCCATATGAATTTTCCTTTCAATTTATTGATTCTTGTTTACGATTCTCGATTCATATTTCCCAGTCTCAATATCGATATATCTCACAAAGAGAGAAACCTTGTTATCATAATTTAAGTTTTCCCAAATCAAATTTGTAAAAGTATCAATATCACCAGATATCCTCACAAGCTTAGGCTCTCCTTCAAAGCTTGGCAGAGGATTTCCATCACCCATATAGGTATGAATAAAATGTCCCTCACCTGCCAATGGGCTGTTATAGGCAAAGGTATATCTATTACAGGCTGCTGGATTGCCATTGCTAGTCTTTAAGATGGACATTGCATAGTTATATTCACCCTTTTCAATATGCATAACACCTGAAATTCTAGGGGTGTAATTAGGTGCATCAGGTTCAAACTCTCTTGTTCTCAAAGCTTGTTCAAAGGTAAGCTGCTTATCCATAAGTTCATAAATCGTGTCTGTCTGATCCCCATTAGTGACAATGGTCTTATTACCAAGGACACGCACCGGTGCATAAATAATGAGGCTAGGGTCCTCCAGCTTAGCTTTATCAAAGGCTTCTGTGCGGATTCCTTCCCCTTCTGTTACAAATATACGATTACGGCTATTTTCACTTCTTCCCATAATAAAGTAAGCTGCAACAGCCTTTTTTCCATCTTCTGATTTTCCTAGTATAATACCTCTTCCAGGATAAGAGCATCCTGAAAGTTCCTTTTCTAAGGTCTTAATTTCCATTTATATCCTCCCGCTCTAACATAGCTATAACCTGCACTAAAGCCTTATGCTCTTCTATTAGAACTCTCTGTTGTAGGCTCTCTGGTGTATCTGAAGCTTTAACAGGTACAGTCTTTTGTAGTATTATATCTCCTCCGTCTACAATTTCATTAACAAAGTGTACGGTACATCCTGAGATTTCTTCCTTACCCTTAAGGACAGCTTCATGAACCTTTATTCCATACATTCCTTTACCACAATACTTAGGGATAAGGGAAGGATGAATATTAATTATTTT
Organism: Bacillota bacterium; assembly: GCA_023440105.1. Taxonomy (GTDB): domain Bacteria; phylum Bacillota; class Clostridia; order Clostridiales; family Clostridiaceae; genus JAEXZL01. Next base: position 11,642 of record JAEXSY010000418.1, on the reverse strand, counting down.
ATTTTTATAAGTCTTTAATATCTTCCCCGATAGTATCGATAAAAAGCCTGCCAGTACAATGAGATCTAGCTCGCTTCCTATAAGCTCCAGAGCCTTATTCCCAAAGGCATTTCTGTCCTTTTCCTTTTCAATAATAAAAGTAGGTATATTCTTACTCTCAGCTCTTCTCAGTGCCTTAGCTCTAGGATTATCACTAATTACTGCTGAAACCTCTGCATTTAACTCACCAGTATCAATGGCGTCTAATATACTCTGAAGATTGCTGCCACTACCAGAGACAAAGACTGCTATTCTATACATACACCCATACCTCCAGAGGCTATCTCACCGATAACATAAGCTCTTTCTCCCATTTCTATAAGCTCTTTTAATATCTCTTCCTTTATTTCCTTGGAAATACACAGCACAAATCCTATTCCCATATTAAAGGTATTATATAAGGAAGCCTCTTCTGCTCCCTTTTCAACCACCTTCTTATAAATGGATGGTAATGGATAGCTATTTTTATTAATTTTTGCCTCAAGGCCTTCTGGAAGCATTCTAGGTATGTTTTCTACAAAACCCCCTCCGGTTATATGAGCCATTCCTTTTATTTGATATTTTTCTAAAAGCTTTAAAACAGGCTTTACATAAATTTTCGTGGGGGTTAAAAGAATATCCCCCATAGTTTTTCCTTGAAATTCCTCCTGAAGGTCAGGGAAAAGCTTTCTTAAAAGAGAATACCCGTTAGAATGAAAGCCTGAGGAAGCGATTCCTATGAGGACATCTCCTTCCTTAATAGTACTTCCATCGATAATTTTATCCTTATCAACGATTCCCAGAGCAAAGCCAGCTATATCATATTCTCCATCCCTATAAAACCCTGGCATTTCCGCTGTCTCTCCCCCTACTAAAGAGGCACCACACTGAAGACATCCTTCAGAAACTCCCTTTACCAGTTCTGCTGCTACTTCAGCCTCAAGCTTTCCACAGGCTAAATAGTCCAGAAAAAAGAGAGGCTTTGCCCCATGACAGAGGATGTCATTTACACACATGGCAACACAGTCAATACCTACGGTATCATATTTTTTTGTCCTAAAGGCTATATCCAACTTAGTTCCCACACCATCGGTACCAGAAACAAGCACCGGCTTTTTATAACCCTCTGGAAGCTCCACCATGGATGCAAAGCTTCCAAGACCATTGATAATAAGATCGCTGGAAGTCTTTTTTGCATATTCCTTTATTAGATCTACTGCTTTATAGCCTTCATTGATATTAACACCAGATTCTTTATAACTAATCATAAGACACTACCTTTCTAAATAATCCTTAGTGGTTTCCATGGGAGGAGCCACTGGATAAACCCCACTGAAGCAGCCTAAGCAGAAGCTATCTCCCTTGCCAAAAGCTTCTATCATTCCTTCTATACTGATATATCCCAGGCTATCGGCTCCCAACATCTCTGTGATCTCCTCTAAGCTCTTATTTGCTCCTATGAGATCCCTCCTATAGGGTGTATCAATTCCAAAATAGCAGGGGAACTTGACCATAGGCGAAGCCACTCTGAAGTGAACCTCCTTGGCCCCTGCCTTTTTCATAAGCTGCACAAGCCTAACACTGGTTGTCCCTCTAACAATAGAATCATCAACAAGTACTATCCGTTTACAACTTACAATATTCTTTAAAGGATTAAGCTTTAGAGCAACAGCCCTCTCTCGGAGTTCCTGACTTGGAGCTATAAAGGTTCTGCCTACATATCTATTCTTTATAAAGCCATCGGCATAAGGTATACCGGAAGCCTTAGCATAGCCTACCGCAGCAGCTAGGCCTGAATCTGGTACTCCTATTACCACATCAGCCTCCGCAGGGCATTCCTTAAAAAGCTTCTCTCCCACCGACACTCTCGATTCATATACATTCATTCCATCTATAGTGCTATCGGGCCTTGCAAAATAAATATATTCAAATGCACAGGTATTACAGGTAGTTTTTTCATTTTTATTAATACTTCTAAGACCTTCTTTATCTATTACAACTATCTCACCAGGCTTCACATCTCTAACAAACTCAGCTCCAATAGTATCTAAGGCACAGCTTTCTGAGGTAAGTATATAAGAATCCTTATATTTACCTATAGATAAAGGTCTGATGCCGTAGGTATCCCTAACCCCTATTAGCTTATCCTTTGTTAGTATAACCAGGGCAAAGGAGCCTTTAATTGCCTGTAGAGCTTCAAAAGCTGCCTGTTCAATACCTCTTCTTGCACCTCTAGATATTAAGCTTAAAATAACCTCGGAATCATTAGAGGTATTAAAGGTATGACCCCCATCCTCAAGGAGGTCTCTGATCACTTCAGCATTGGTGCAGTTACCGTTATGGGCCATAGCTATCTCTCCGTACTTTGACTCCATTACTAAGGGCTGTGCATTTATTATATTGCTGGAGCCAGCAGTGGAATATCTTACGTGACCTATAGCAGCATTTCCCTGAAGGGCTGCTAGCTTGTCCTTATCAAAGGCTTCAGATACCAGTCCCATGCCTTTCTCACAGCGGATACAGCTTCCATCAGCTACAGCTATCCCTGCGCTTTCCTGTCCCCTATGCTGAAGAGCATAAAGTCCATAATAGGTAATGGAGGTTACTTCCTCTATTTCAGGAGAAAATATTCCAAATACCCCGCACTCCTCCTTAAATTTATCCTTAACTAACTCGATCATCTTATCTACCTCACTAAAGAAATGTATTAGCCAATACGATTAAGTATCTCTACATAGGCATCCTTAACATTACCTAAATCCCTTCTGAAACGATCCTTGTCCAGCTTTTCATTGGTAGCAGCATCCCAGAATCTACAGGTATCCGGAGAGATTTCATCTGCCAGAAGTATTTCACCATTGTACCTTCCAAATTCTAATTTAAAATCTATGAGACGGATATTTTGCTTTAAGAAGAATTCCTTAAGTATCTCATTTATTTTTTCTGTTACACTATATATTTCTTTTAATTCCTCGAAGGTAGTAAGACCAATAGCTACAGCATGGTAATCATTTATAAGAGGATCTCCTAAGTCATCATTTTTATAGCAAATCTCAAAGATTGTAGTATTTAATTCCATGCCTTCATCAATTCCCAATCTCTTTGCCATGCTTCCTGCTGCCACATTTCTAACTATAACCTCTACAGGAACAATCTCTACCTTTTTGCAGAGCTGTTCTCTTTCATTAAGCTTTTCTATATAGTGAGTTCTGATGCCTTTACTCTCTAAAAGCTCAAAAAGCTTAGAGGTAATGCTATTATTTAAAACTCCCTTATCTTCTATTTGTCCCTTCTTTTCTCCATTAAAGGCTGTAGCATCATCCTTATAATAAACAATCACCTGATCTTCCTTGTCAGTGGCATAGATTTTCTTGGCCTTTCCCTCATATAGCATCTCTAGTTTTTCCATTATAATTCAACTCCTTCTCCGTTTTCTTCAATGAATTTATTGCGCATATTTTCTCTGAACTCTAAGAGATTTTTTTTAATCTCAGGATATTTTACCGCTAATATTTCTGCTGCAAGTATTCCCGCATTATAGCTGTTATTCAGTCCTACGGTAGCAACGGGTATTGATTTAGGCATCTGAACTATCGATAGCAGGGCATCAAGGCCATTTAAGTCTGCCTTAACTGGGACTCCTATAACAGGAAGCAGTGTATGAGAAGCAATAACCCCTGGAAGATGGGCTGCAAGACCTGCTCCAGCAATTATACATTCATAGCCCTCCTCCTCTATATCTTTTATTACCTCCATAAGCTTTTGTGGAACTCTGTGAGCTGAAAGAATAAAAGCCTTATATTCGATTCCTAGCTCCTTAAGGGCTTTAGCTGCTCCTGCCATCACTTCTTTATCTGATTTACTTCCGAAAAATATAGCAACCTTCATAACGTACCGCCTTTCTCTTATTTGAAATAATTAACTCCAGAGCTAAAAATTCTCTGCTCTAAATTTCCTTGAATATTTTTATATAGCCTTCTATCTCCTCTTTCACTATGAGCCATCTTTCCAAGTATACGTCCATCTGGACTAGTGATTCCTTCTATAGCATATACTGAACCATTAGGATTATATGGCTCCAATAGTGTAGGCTTTCCTTCCCTATCCACATACTGTGTAGCAATCTGTCCATTTTTAATAAGCTCCTGCATTACAGCCGGTGATGCTGTAAATCTTCCTTCACCATGAGATACTGGAATCTTATGTATCTCTCCCAGGTCTATTTCTTCAAACCAGGGGGATAGCTTTGAAACAACCTTTGTTTCCACCATTGAAGAGACGTGCCTTCCTATATTGTTATAGGTTAAAGTGGGCATATTTTCGTTAATTTCAACTATCCTTCCATAAGGCAGCAGACCAAGCTTTATTAGTGCCTGGAAGCCATTGCATATTCCTAAGATCAGGCCATCTCTCTTGTATAAAAGCTCCTCCACAGCCTCAGCTAGATACTTATTCCTAAAAACTGAAGCTATAAACTTTCCGGAGCCTTCCGGCTCATCAGCTGCGCTAAAGCCTCCTGGAAGCATAAGAATCTGAGAATTCTTTATCTCCTTTTCCATTTCACTTATAGCCTCTCTAAGTCCCTGAGAGGTTAAATTTTTCAGTACTAATGTATTTACTAAAGCTCCTTCTCTTTCAAAGGCTCTTTCAGAATCATATTCACAATTAGTTCCTGGAAAAACAGGAATAAATACCTTAGGCTTTGGAATTTTTGTTCCGATATAGGATTTTTTATTTTGAGGAATAAAAGCTATGTTACTACCCTCTTCAGGAATCTCTACAGCTTCTGTGGCTATTTTTGTAGGAAATATCTCTTCTAAAGGCTCTTCCCAAGCCTTTCTAAGGTCCTCAAGATTAATACTTTCATCCTTGTAGATCATAGAAGCTTCCCTTGAAAGCTCCGCTACCATAAAGTAATCTAAATCCCCCAGTACCTCTTCAGGTCTCCTATCTTTTGTAAGCTGTATAAGGAAGGAGCCATAAGAGGGTGCTATTATATCCTCTAAAGACAATTCATCGTTAAGGATAATTCCTACATTGTTTCCAAAAGCCATCTTAGAAATTCCTGCAGCTATTCCTCCTTCTCTTAAAGCATAGACAGAAGCAACATATCCTTTATCCACTGCTTCCTTAAGCTTTGTGAGATTTTTCTTAAAGGCTTTAAAATCTACGGTATATTCATCTGTAATAGGTGTTTTTATTATATAGACTTCCTGCCCCTCCTTAGCTTTCAGCTCTGGTGAAAGGACATTGTCAATTTTATCTAAGGCTACGGCAAAGGCTACGAGAGTAGGGGGTACTGTAAGATTTTCAAAGGTTCCTGACATGCTGTCTTTACCTCCAATAGCCCCAATTTCTAATTCCCTTTGAGCTTCATATCCACCTAAAAGAGCAGCAAAGGGCTTCCCCCATTTTCCTTTGTTTTTACCTAGCTTTTCAAAGTATTCCTGAAAGGTTAGCTTAATTTTCCTGTAATCTCCACCCATAGCTGCAATTCTGGATACAGCCTCTACTACGGCATAATGGGCTCCATGGTAGGGACTCCAGTTAGCTATCCTGGGATTATATCCATAGGTCATCAGGGATACGGTATTAGAGCTTCCCTTAAGTACGGGTATTCTAGAAGCCATTCCCTCAGGGGGAGTTATTTCCTCTGCTCCACCAAAAGGCATAAGCACCGTATTTGCTCCTATTGTAGAATCGAATCTTTCACTGAGGCCTTTTTGACTGCAAGAATTTAAGTCCTTAAGCTGATTTACTAAAAGCTCCTTAAAGGTATTTCCAGCTGCTTTAGCTCTTTCCTTATTGAAGTAGTTATCCTTCTCTTCAGGATTCTTTACTAATACCTCTGCAAAGGCTTCAGCTCCATTGGTATCTAAAAAGCTCCTGGCTATATCCACTATAAGTCTATCTCTCCACCACATTCTAAGTCTTCCAGAGTCTGTTACCTCTGCAACTGTGGTAGCCTCTAAATTTTCCTCCCTGGCCATAGCAATAAAGCTATTCTCATTTTCCGGTGCAATAACCACTGCCATTCTCTCCTGAGATTCAGATATTGCTAGCTCCGTTCCATTTAATCCTTCATATTTTTTTGGAACCCTATCAAGATATATATCCAGGCTGTCGCTGAGCTCTCCTATGGCAACGGATACTCCTCCAGCTCCAAAGTCATTACATCTTTTTATCATTATAGAGCTTTCTGCTCTCCTAAAAAATCTTTGAAGCTTTCTTTCCACTGGAGCATTACCTTTTTGAACCTCTGCACCACATTCGTTTATCGATTCTAAGTTATGCTCCTTGGAAGAGCCTGTAGCTCCTCCACAGCCATCTCTTCCAGTCCTTCCTCCTAATAGAATAACTAAATCACCCTTAAGTGGTTTTTCTCTCTTCACCTGTTTCTCTGGTACAGCTCCAATTACTGCTCCAATCTCCATCCTCTTTGCCTTAAAGCCTGGATCATAAAGCTCAACTACCTGTCCTGTGGCAAGTCCTATTTGATTACCATAGGAACTATAGCCTGCAGCAGCTCCCAAGGTTATTTTTCTTTGAGGAAGCTTTCCCTTTAGAGTGTCCTCTATCCTTTCTCTTGGATCTCCACTTCCGGTAATTCTCATAGCCTGATATACATAGGCCCTTCCTGATAAAGGATCTCTGATGGCTCCTCCAAGACAGGTTGCAGCTCCTCCAAAAGGCTCAATTTCCGTTGGATGATTGTGGGTTTCATTCTTGAATAATATAAGATAATCCTCTGTTCCTTCAGTGGTTTCTACCTTTGCTTTGATGGTACATGCATTGATTTCATCAGATTCATCTAAGTCCTCTAGAAGCCCTCTATTTTTCAGCTCTTTCATAGCAATAGTTGCTAAATCCATGAGATTAACAGGCTTTTCTTCTCTGGATAATTCCTTTCTTACTTTTAGATAGTCTTCATAAGATTTCTTTAGAGGAGTATTTAACGGCCCCTCCTCAATATCAATCTTTGTAATAGAGGTTTGAAAGGTTGTATGTCTGCAGTGATCAGACCAATAGGTATCTAATACCCTTATTTCCGTTTCCGTAGGATTTCTATTTTCTTTAATAAAATAATCCTGGCAGAGATGTAGATCTTCCATAGACATAGCAAGTCCAAGATTTCTATGAATGCTATATAGCTCTGATTCACCCATAGTAATAAAGCCTTCATAAACAGGAATCTCCTGTGGCATTCCATAGTTTTCCTCTATGGTGATTTCTGTTAACCTTGCTTCTCGCTTTTCTACAGGATTAATATAGTAGCTCTTTATTCTTTTTAATTCTTCTGAAGATATATCTCCCTTTAAGGCAATAATTACTGCACAGCTAACCTTAGGTGCCTCTCCTTCTTTAATAACTGCTAAGCACTGCATTGCCGCATCTGCCCTTTGATCATATTGACCAGGAAGATACTCCACTCCAAAGAGCGTATATTCCTTCTCTAATTCTTCTAAGGTAAAAAAAGCTCTATCCACAGTACTTTCCGAAAACACTATGGCAGCAGCCTTATTAAATAATACCTCATCCATATATTCAGTTACATAGCGATTAATTACCCTCACCTCTTTTAGTGAGTTAATCCTTAAATTTTCTCTAAAGTCTTGAAGCAAAGCTTTTGCTTCTACATCATAGCCCTGTTTCTTCTCAACATAAATTATCTTTAATTTCTGCAACGCTATCCACCTCTTAAACTTAATTAACTGAATATGATATATAATTCTGTTTACATATATAGGATATCAATAAAGTTTAATAAAGTCAAATATTTTATTATATTTTATAGAAAATTGTTCGTATTTATCGATAATATATCTTTCATTTTATGTTGTAATCAAACTAATTCTCTCTTTTATGAACAAAACACGAACTTTATTCAAATAACAATACGAACTTTCCTCAATAAGAAATAGAGCTTCAAAAGCACTTTTTGCTTTTGAAGCTCTATTTCTAACACAATAGCTTTGCAATTTCCTCTACAGATATTCGAAGCATATAATTTTCTAAAGCAATATCCTCCAACGCTCTTTTTATAGCATCCTCATTATGATCAACACCCACAAGCCTTTTTTCAACAGCTTGTATATCTTCTTTACCGAAGAAATCACCATAAATTCTTATCTCAGCTATCTTACCCTTCTTTACCGAAAGGGTTGTTTCTACGGTACCTCCCTCAAATTTCCCTTCATTTGTATATTCGTATTTAGGAGAATTACCATAGTTCCATTCCCAGGTGCTGTATTTCTTATCCCTTAGCTCTCTGATAATAGCCAGCTCCTGTGAGGAATAACCTTCTATTACCTTTCCTTCTTCTTTCATGAGATATTTAAATATATAAGCCTTGAACTCCTCAACGGACATATCCATAGTAAGATGAGAAGATATATTTGTCACCCTGCTAGCTACAGATTTTACACTCTTATCTGTAAATTTTATAGCCTTAGGCTTTAAAGCTCCTGAAACATCAGCCATATTGGAAGAAAAAAGCAGGGTTCCATGGTGAAGAACTCTATTTTTGTATTTACACTGAGCTGTTCCCGAAAACTTCTTACCCTCAATAAGCAGATCATTTCTTCCAGAAAATTCAGCATCTACTCCGAGGCTCTTCAGCACCTCAATGATAGGTCTCCCAAAAGCTTTAAAATCACTAAAGCTTTTATCATCATTTACAATAAAGGTATAGTTAATGTTCCCCAGATCGTGAAAAACAGCTCCTCCGCCTGTCAACCTTCTTACTACCTTAATATTCTTCTCTCTTACATAATCCACATTAATCTCTGAGAGAGTATTTTGATTTTTTCCTACAATTATAGCAGAATCATTCCTCCAAAGAGAAAAAACTTCATCTTGAGTATGCTTCAAAAGATATTCCTCAGCAGCAAGATTGAAATATGGATCTGTAATATTATTATCTATATATCTCATATAATTCACCATCATAAGCTCGAAAGCTTATATATCCTTTCCTTAGTTTTTACAGCTTTAAAAATGAAAGAAATTCAGCCTTACACCCTATTAATAGCCTAAATTTTCACCTATTAAAATTACCTTTATCCTGCCTGCAGGCTTGCAGAGTCTAGTTATTACAGTCTGTGCACAAATGCTATCTAAGGTTGTGCAGTGGCCACAGCTGCCAGTAACAATACAAGGAGTATTTCCTGGGAAACGCTGTCTATTTATAGGAGCGGCTATAGTTTGAGCTCTTACCTGGGCAGCCTCTATATCTCTAACAACCTTGTTTATTCCCGCCACAATTATCACCTGCTTAGGACCAAAGAGCAAGGCAGCAAGGCGGTTGCCGTTACCATCTATATTAACTAGCTGTCCATCCTCACTGATAGCATTACTTCCCATTATATAGTAATCGCATAAAAGAGCCTGTCTAGCCACATCATTCTTATCCTCTTGTGCTGCAGCATCTCTATCAATTAGGATGTAGTTCCTCTCATGGAGTGCATCTAAAAGTCCTATTTCTCTGGCAGTACTGGTTCCTCCCCAGGAAACCACTGCTTTTTCAGGAATGTAGCATAATGCCTTTTCTAAGGCTTCTTCTTTAGTATTTACATAAACAGCTTCAAAATGTCTTCCCTCCAAGGCTTTAACCACCTTAGCACCTAACTTTTCATTTCTTAATTCAATCGGTGTTTTAATCATATTCCCCTCCAAAATCAAAGATCCACTACCCTAAGTGTATCCATTTACATATTAATAAGAATATTATAACTCATAATTAATTCAATTTAATATTGCAGGATAGTATTTTTTGCTACTAGCTTTCCTAAATAAGAAGGTTTTCTTATAAAAGCAGCAGGCTATCGGCCTGCTGCTTTTTTATTTCTTGGAACAAGATGAATAGCTTCATCCTTAAGTCCCATAACCGCTTCATAAAAGGCTTCCGAAAGGGTAGGATGAGCATGAACCATATTCTTTATAATATCTACAGAAAGCTCTTCATTAATTATTGGAACTGCTTCATGGATTAAATCAGAAGCATGAGGCCCAAGGATATGCACACCAACTATCCTATCATTATCATCGGCTATAACCTTAACGAGCCCTTCTCCTTCTCCTAAGGTCAATGCTTTTCCATTAGCTCCAAAAAGGAACTTGGAAACCTTATATTCTATACCTTTTTCTTTAAGATCCTCTTCCCTGAGACCTACAGAAGCAAGCTCTGGAAAAATAAATACACAAGAAGGAACGGGACTTTCATGGATTTCTTTGCCCAATAAAATCCTTTCAACTGCAGCCACTCCTTGATGAGAGGCTGCATGAGCAAGCATAAGCCTGCCATTTACATCTCCTATAGCAAAAACACCTTCTAGGGAGGTTTCATAGTCTTCCGAAACCTTTATTCCCTTTCTGTCATATTCAATGCCTGCTGCTTCAAGGCCTAAGCCCTCCGCATTTGCCTTTCTTCCCGTAGCTATGAGAACCATGTCCCCTTCTAGTACAACTTCTCCTTTTTTACCTTCTACCAATACTTTTAGGTCATCATTATCCTTGCTTATTTCCTTGACCATGGCTCCGGTATATACCTCTATTCCCTGCCTCTTAATCATGGGATTTAGCCTTTTTAGCATCTCTCCATCAAAGGTATTGAGAATAGAAGGAAGGGCTTCTACAACGGTAACCTTTGAGCCAAAGGAGTTAAATATCCCCCCAAACTCCATTCCAATTACTCCACCACCTATAATAATAAGCTTTTCAGGAATATAAGGAATATCTAATAGCTCTTCACTGGTTATAACCCCTTCCAGGTCAGCTCCCTTTATAGGAGGAATAAAGCTGGAGGAACCGGTAGCTATTATTACATTATCACAGCTTATGGTTTCTGTTTCTCCTTCTTCTAAGGTAACCTCTACCTCCTCTCTGGATATAATCCTTCCAGAGCCTTTTATAACCTTGATGCTGTTTCCCTTCATGAGCTGATTAAGTCCACCAGTCATCTGTGAAACAATGGCATCCTTTCTTTCCCTTACCTTTTCGGGAGAAAGGGCATAGTCTGATACTTCTATACCAAATTCTGAAGAACATTTTATATTATTTAAAACCTCAGCACTTCTGTATAATGCCTTAGTAGGAATACAGCCTTTATTAAGACAGGTTCCTCCTAATTTATCCTTTTCTATGATGGTAACGGTAGCTCCCAACTGAGCAGCTCTTATAGCTGCTCCATACCCACCGGGACCACCTCCTATGACAACAATATTTTTATTCATCTTTTCACCTATTTAGTCCACTTTAATACTGGATTTCTCGCTGCCCTTACTTCATCAATTCTTCTTACAGGAGAATTATGTGGAGCTGTCTTAAAGATCTCAGGATTTTCCTTTGCCTCCTTAGCTATAGCTTCCATAGCTTCAATAAAGGCATCCATAGTCTCCTTGCTTTCTGTTTCTGTTGGCTCAATCATCAAAGCACTGTCCACTATAAGAGGGAAGTATACTGTAGGTGGATGGAAGCCATAATCTATCAGCCTCTTAGCTACCTCCAAGGTTGATACCTCGGTGGATTTGTCCTTAAGACCAGCAAAAACTACCTCATGCTTACAGGGTGTATCTATTGGCAGCTTATAGCTATCCTTAAGCCTTTCCTTTAGATAATTAGCATTA
>JAEXSY010000412.1 GCA_023440105.1 Bacillota bacterium | reverse complement strand
AGCTAGCCCCGAAGCCCTCATAGGTCTTCTCACAGTTATACTCAGTGCTTCCATAACAGGTATGCCTGCGGTATATTTTATGATGGTGGAAGTTACTTCCTATGGTTTCCTATCAGGATTATTTTATAAAAAACAAGCTTAATGTATATGCCTCACTGCTGTTATCTATGATACTAGGTAGAATTATATTAGGAGCCACGGTGTTTACCCTTCAGCACCTTTTGAGTCTTAAACTTTCACTAGTAGTGTATATGACAAATGCTCTAATCAACGGAATCCCTGAAATTATAATTCAAATAGTATTTATTCCAGCTTTGGTGTTTACCTTAGAAAGGTTTATGGTGAAATCCAATGAATATAGATCAAATTAAGAACCTTTTGGAAGATCATAATGCTAGATGCCTAATTTATAAAAATGAACAACTTATTTATTCATCTCAATATATATAGGAGTAAAGCCTCTACTTCAATTCATCAAGGAGGAATACTTTATTGATAAGGGGGACAACCTGACTCTGGTGGACAAAGTCATTAGTAAAGCGGCAATGCTCTTAGCTGCCCACATTGGTGTTATCCGTGTACTAACACCTGTAATGAGCATAGAGTCTGTAAAGGTTGCAGAGCTTTATGATATAGATTACGAAGCTTTAGAAATGGTAGCCTACATCACAAATCATCAGCAAACCGGGAAATGCCCCTTAGAACTTTCTGTCGAGAACACCGAAGATTTACAGGAGGCTTTAATAAATATTCAAGAAGTAGTGTCAATACTTATGAAGGGTAAGGAGTAAAGTATTGAGAAATAGCTACTTACAAATAAAAAAGATCGAGAAACCTTGATAAATCAAGACTTCTAGATCTTTCAAATATTTATTATGGTGGAGGTGACTGGAATCGAATTCGACTCGTTACACCCCACAAACCGCATAGGAAGGATGTTTGTGACATCTGGTTATTTATTAGGTATCCATTATGTTGATAATAAGAATATCTTCTGGCCCCCTGTTTTAAATTTCATTTAATTCTATTTTACATCCTCTGCCTTTGTGACCTCAGACGCTTTATTACTTTCCATCTGCCTTATAGCCACGAGACCCATTACAGTAACAACAACCCCTATAGCAAGGGCTACATAACCACTGCCGGTTAAGCCTGCTATCACATAGCACATAAAAGATATCGCCGCTATGAACATGGCATAGGGCAGCTGTGTATTTACGTGGTCAATATGGTTGCAGCCTGCACCGGTAGAAGATAGAATGGTAGTATCAGATATAGGTGAGCAGTGATCTCCGCATACAGCACCTGCTAATACAGCTGACATGGATATAACAAATAAAGTAGTTGGATTACCATCAAAAATAGCAGTTATTATAGGCAGAAGTATCGCAAAGGTTCCCCAGGAGGTGCCGGTGGCAAAGGACAGTCCCGCAGCCACAACAAAGAATATAGCCGGTATCAAGGCATCGCTTAAGGTGCTGTTAGCCATAATTCCGCTTACATATTCACCTAGCTTTAAGTATTCATTACCACAGATTCCACTTAAAGTCCAGGCAAAAGTAAGAATCAAAATTGCAGGCACCATAGCCTTAAACCCTTCCGGAAGAGCATCTGCAAATTCTTTAAAGGTAATAACCCTCCTAGAAATATATAGAGCTGCTATAACTATTAAAGTCAAGAAGGCTCCCATTACTAAGGATAAGGAAGCATCAGTATCCGCAAAGGCATACCTTATAGATTTACCCTCAGCAATACCTCCAGTATACAGCATAGCTACTATGCAAAATATTATGAGAATAACTATAGGAATAATTAAGTCAATGATTCTGCCCTTTCTGCTCGCACCAATATCCTCTTCTTTTTCTTCTCCAGTTATAGTGCTTCCATATACTTCTTCATATTTTCTCATCTTACCAAAGTCAAAGTTAAATATGATAATAGTAAGCACCATAATCAAGGTTAAAAGTGCATAGTAATTAAAAGGTATGGATTTTATAAAAAGGTCAAAGCCATCTAAACCTGAATCCTCTGGTAGAGATGAGGCAACGGCTGCAGCCCAGCTAGAAACAGGTGCCAGTATGCAAACGGGAGCAGCGGTAGCGTCTATGATATAAGCCAGCTTTGCCCTGGAAATTTTAAATTTGTCTGTTATAGGACTCATAATAGTACCTACTGTAAGGCAGTTAAAATAGTCATCTACAAAAATTAATACTCCTAAAGCAGTGGTAGATAGTAAGGCGCCCTTTTTACTCCTAATATTCTTAGCAGCCCAATTACCATAGGCCCTAGAAGCACCTGACTTATTCATTAGAGCTACTATCATTCCTAAAAGCACTAAAAAGATAATTATATTAATATTTCCTCCTATCTTCCCCCCCATGATTTCTACGGTTACGTTAAAAGCCGAAGCAACCTGAAAATTTGTATAAAACAATACCCCAATGATGATGCCTGCTAGCAATGAAAGATAAACCTCCTTTGTTATCAAGGCCAGTCCTATCGCTAGCAATGGTGGTACAAGAGTCCAAATAGTTCCTTCCATAAATAATCCCCCCTCTTCAACAATAATGTTATTTATTTCATATTTATTTAATTATTTACAAAAATATTATACTATATTCCCACAATATTGTAAATTTAAAAACTAACTTCCGTTTATAATCCTAAACTGAAGTTAGTATTGCAAAGCATCTGATATAATGGATTAATACTTGTCCTAAGCATATTGGGATATAAATTATGACTAATCTTCAATGATATATCGCTGACTCGATATGATATACGGCTTAGCCCGTATGATATACTTGCTTCGCAAGAATGATATAATATCCGTTCTTTCATATGCTGAAGGCATATATCATCGCACGAAGTAAGATATCATACTGAAAGTATATCATCCGTTTCGCAAGGAACGGATATCATTGAAAAAAGCCACTTTTGTCCGTAGACAAAAGTGGCTTTTTTCATGGTGGAGGTGACGGGAATTGAACCCGTGTCCGAAGGTAATGCGCCTGAGGCATCTCCGAGTGCAGTTCATGATTTAACATTCCCTCCAGAAGACGCCCATGAACAGGCTTCCTCCTTTAGTAGCTTCATTTTTTCCGTTCCTTAGTCAAAGCTTTCTAAGGCTCGGTTCCCTACTAGTCGACGCCCTATCCCAGGCCGTAGGCCTCCCGGGTAGAACGAACAGCTATATTAAGCTGCTAATGCAAAATTGTCTTCTGCGTTTGTGTTTAAGTCCCTAGTTTTTTGAGGCGGGCCCAGAGTTCCCTCCACTCGCTTCCTCAAACACTACCACCCCCGTCGAAACCAAGACACCCCCATATTAGGTTTGTTTGGCAGAAGGTTAAGCATTTGTGAATCCTATTAAATTTTTATTCTTAGGGAGTCCTCCCTAAGAAGCACCTCTAAGAGGTAATTATTATGATACACTAATTTCAAGGATAATTCAATAGGATACTTAACTCAAGGGAGGTAGGATTACCTTTTGAGGGAAAAACCTCCCTATGAAGGAGAGCTTTAATCATAATAGGCTGCTATTGCTTGTTTTGTACCATTTAGATATTTTTTCCCTTAATCCTTCGATATAATCTATGGAATACGGGAGATATGGCTTGAGGCTATTAATATACTCTGGAGAAAAATATCCTTTTGCTTTTACAACAGAAAATAGTACAAGCATTATGCAATTAATTTTAATCATCTCTTTAAGGTCGGCTTCCTCTTCTTCATCTGTGCAGCTTAAGCTGTTTATTAGCTTATCTGTAAAGTCAATCAGCCTCGTAGCCATAGAATCTAAGTTGCCCTTTGATATATCATAAGTCATTAGGGTTTCATGGCTATGCTTATAATCCTCTTCCACATCCTGAAGATCATCTCCCAGCTGAAGCATAAAGCCATAGCCTAAGGAAAAATCTATTTCTAGAGGGGTTAGTCTTCCCCTGACTAGATATCCATCAACGAGGACAGAAGCTCCACCCTTTAACAGAGAAATATCCAGAAGCTCTTCTCTTTCAATGGGGAATGTATTCCCCGGGGAATACTGCTGCTTTACGCTTTCTATCTGACCTAAATTAATATACTGCAGGGCCTGATATAGCTCACTATATTCTTCTCTGTCAAAATCCTTTTCTATCAACTCTACCAGAGCATAAACCTTCTCCTCATTACTATTTTGAGGTATAACTTTTTCTCCATTAAGCCTGTACATCAATCTATTATTAAAATCAGCCTTCTGCTCTTTAGTGATAGTGCTATCATCAAGAAAATTATCCGTATAAGGATAAAGAAGACTATAGCCTAATATAGCTGAGGTAAGACGAACCCTTTCCCCCATGACTGCTTGAAGTATATTTATAATCCAAACATTTCTAAGGGCTTGACCTATATCTTCCATAGATAAGCTTTGGTCAAAGGCTTTAGACCTTTCCAAGAATTCCTCAGTACTCCTAAAAAAGTCCTCCTTTCTCTCCTCGCTTAAGCTTTTAAGTCCAAAAATATTATCCTCACTTATAAAATCTCTTATGTGTCCTTCCAGCCTTTTCTTTAAGTCTTCATCAACCTCATTTATTTCAGATACCTTTTTTATCTGCTTATTGTTCTTAAGTTCCTTATCAATCTGTTTAAGTAAGGAAGCTAATACTTTCTGCCCCTTTTTCTTCTCGTTATCTGGTATCCTCTTAAGCTCTGGTAGAATTTTATCCTCCGTGCTGAGCCACCGCTTCTTTATTCTTTCTAAATTCTCTTTAAAAATTACCATAGTCAATTGCTGTTCCATTTCCCTATACCTCTTATTTCTATATATCTATATATCATTATTCTTATGGTTATGACTGGGTAAATAAAAAACCTGTAGAGCTCTCTACAGGTTTTTTCTCTGCTATAATTATAGCAAAAATATGGCTGCTATGGTAGTTACCAAAAGACCTATGACCACAGGCTTTAGATTTTTTCTAGCTAGCTCAAAGGGGTCCACTCCACACATAGCTGCTGCTGGTATAACTGCCCAGGGGATCAAGGTTCCGCCTCCTACCCAGATACCAGCCAGCTGTCCTAAGGCTGTAAGGGTTGCAGTACCGGTGCCAAGGCCACTACTGAAAAGCCTAGCTATGGAGCCTACTAGAGGAATTCCTGAAAATCCAGAGCCATCGAGACCAGTGATTGCTCCTACAGTGGTAAGGGTTGCTGCTGAAACTGCTCCATTGACAGGAACTATATTTGCTAAGGCGAGGCCTAAGTCATTTACTATACCCTGCGAGGTTTTCGGTAATACATCCCCAAAGATCTGAATTATAGCATTGTCTCCTAAATAAAAGAAGGCTGCTATGGGGATAACTACTCCAAAAATTTTAAAGCCAAATTGAAGGCCTTCAACCATGTGGAAGGTTATCTTTTCAAAAACCCCTGTCTTATAAGCAAAAGCTCCTATCACAGCAAGAATTACTATTGCTGTTCCTCCTATGAGAGCTGTAGCATCTCCTCCCTGAAGGTTAAATAGGAACATTATTACAATATCAGCGCCAAAGAGTACAAGCATCATAAGGGCAAAGATTCTTCTTGCACCTTTAGGAAGAGTTACATCCAGCTTGTTTTCTTCTTCTACATATTTATCCTTCAACAGCTCTTCCTTATATATTCCTTTCTTTATTTCCTTTCGAAGAAATAAAAAAGCAGCTATAGTAGTGGATAAACCCATGATTATAGTTAAAGGAACGCTGGCAGACATAACCTC
>JAEXSY010000375.1 GCA_023440105.1 Bacillota bacterium | reverse complement strand
GTGATAATCTGTAGCGGATAGTCACCAACAGGTGCACTAAAATATAAATCCGGAGGATTGTCGAATATTTCTTTCCTGTATATTATTGTTTGACTTGGACAAAATCCACCTCCTCCTATGATTAAATCTTCAATAGCTGCAATACTATCTTCTAAATATGGTCTTAGGAGACTTATTTTTTCTCTTTTTGAATTAATTATTTTTGTTGAATGAAAACATATAGTACAATCAGGATGGCTTTCTAAATAATCAACTTGCTTTTGTAATTTATATGGATCAGTCCAATAATCATCGCCTTCACAAATAGCAATATATTTACCTAGAGCTCTTGTGTGATTATATCTATAGCTAATTTTCTTTACACCTTGTGACTGTTTATTTTCTGTTTGAATAATCGGTTTGATAACATCTGGATATTTTTCTGCATACAAGTTTATAATTTCTGCTGTATTATCTGTTGAAGCGTCATCATGTATTAGTATTTCATATTTAAAATCAGTTTTTTGCATTAAAAAACTATCTAGAGCTTCTGCAATATATTTACCATGATTATAAGTTGTACAATTAATACTAACTAATACATCCAATCATCTCGCCTCGCTTATCATATTTTTTCCGATACTTTTTGTAAAAATAAATAACAAAATTATAATTACACCAATATTAGGTGTATACAAGTAATAATTCTTAATACTATTAAAAGACTGAAATACAAGCAAACAAAAAAGCAAGAAATAAAACAAGTCTCCTCCTTGCTTATATTTCTTTTCGCAATAACAAATTATAAAAGCAAAAAAACTAGTTCCAAAAATAACGCCTAAATATCCAAAATCAAGTAAAAAGGGATATAACATAGTTGTTAATGCATTGTAGCTTCTTTCTGGGGAAATATACCTCACCGCAGACGTAATACCCGTAATTATATAGTCTGACCCTTTATATTTAAACCCTAAAACATACGATACTGGCATAGCGATTAAATTATATATGAATCCAAACGTTGCTTTTCCATATAAAAAATTATTAGAATATATATTAGTTTCATCTAATAAAACTTGTAAAAAGGAAAATGGACCAACTGTATAGTAATATATTTCTTTTAAAAAACTTGTTTCCTCCCAACTACGCATTCTTGTAAGGATAATCATTGCTCCTATCGCTCCTAAAATAACAATTGCCCCCGATAATTTTGTTCTAAATTTAATCTTAGTCTTTTTCTTTTCCTTCTTCATATAAGTTTTAAAAATAACAAAAAATATAATGTAATAGGCAATAAATGAAGTTAACATTCCTCTACCCGAAAATGCAAGGGTATAAATCAGCATATCAATTATAGAAATGGCAAATAAGCCCAGATATTGTCTGTTATTATTAAAGTAATATGTTGCTATTATAATGGTAGCTACAAATACAGGCTGAACAAAGTTTTGTGCGATTATAAGTTCAACAGTACTTCCTAATCCCATTGAGGAATTAAAAGCATAGAGTCTTAATACATTAAAACCACCAGTTAAAATTATTACTATTGACTTCTTCAGAAATCTAATCATATATATCCAGCATATAAGATTTAATACATAAACAAGTTTAATATTAATTTTATTCGTAAAATTAGGCAAATAATTTGCTTTAATAGAATTATCATAAAACAATAAAAAAACGACGTTAAAAACAATTAATACTGTTGCTACGTAAAGCTGTACCTTTAACGATATCTTGTACATATTAAATAAACCAAAAGAAGCTAATGACGCACATAAAACCCATATTATTGAAAATAGTACGTTGGGACGTAATATAGTTCCATATTGTTTTTTGCTGATCATACCTACAACAAATAAAATTACAAAATATAACAGTATAAACACTACATACCTCTTTCTTATTAATAAGTCTTATAATTTATTAAATCCAAATTAATTAATTATTGTACAAGTTGTATAAATATAAATACTCTCTTGCCTTATCGCATTTATCATAGAACTTATATGATCTGCTTACACAATTTTTTTTATAGTCAATATCGGTAGTTATTTTGATATCTCTAATTTTATTTAAGAGTTCATCATAGTTTCCTTTTTCAACAACGAAACCCGTATTATTATCAATACTTTCCATGCTGCCACCAGTAGAAAATGTTATAACAGGAGTGCCACAGGCTAATGATTCTATGTTGGTAGTCGGAAAATTATCTTCCAACGTCGGGTTAACATACACATCAGAAGATGAATATATCTCAGCCAGTTCATTAATATTACTGATTCTATTTATACCAATTATGTTTGAAGGAAGTTCACTAATTACTTCATTACTAACACCTACTAATATAATGCATTCATCGCTGTCCAAATCACTTGACAACCTCAAGAAATACTCCAATCCCTTTCTCCTATCCCATTTGCTAGCAATACCTAAAATAATAAACTTATCATTAACATCATACTCTTTTCTAAAGTCACTAATTAATGGCTTAAATGCATCTAAGTCAATTCCATTATTAATTACTTTTACACTATATTTATTTAGAAAAGATTTAGCAACTAACTCAGACAGCCAAATAGAAGGTGTTACCAAAGTTAGTTCTTTTACACCAGTAAAGATTTCTCTTTTTTTTATAAAATTCATTTCGGAATTATCTATAAACAAACTTTTCGGATATGAATTATTCTGAGGGCAATCATTACATTGATCTATCCATCTATTACATTTAACATAATCAAAATAAGCACAATGACCAGTAAAAGACCAGCAATCATGTAAAGTCCAAATCACTGGTTTATTAGCTACTTTCAAATAATTAAATAATATCTCTATATTTATGTAATAGCCATGAATATTATGGAGATGAATTATATCAGGATCATATTCTTTTACCTGTTCAATAAATTCTTTAGTAGATCTTACAGATCCAAATCCATGTTTATCAAATAACCTAGTTTTAGCTACATGAGCATAATTATCCAACTTACTTCCTATCTTAATAGTTTTAATTCCCTCAGGAGCAGTTCCACGTCCATATGCTATTACACATTCATGTCCTTGTTCCTCTAAAACTTTATATAAATCTGTTGCTATCCTCCCAGTGCTACCATATCCACAAACGGAATTTATTTGTAATACTTTCATCTATTCCTCCCAGACAACTCTATTTACATAGTCTGTATAAGACAGTATTATTCTAAGTATTTTTTCAGATATATTCGGCATACCATAATCACTAACAATCCTTAAAGTTTCTTTTCCCTGTGTCTCTAGTACTTCTAATCCTTGTAATATCCTTTCACTCTTTAGCCCCACCATCATAACTACAGCTTCTTCCATAGCCTCTGGCCTCTCATGTGCTTGTCTTATATTTAAAGCTTTAAAACCTAAAACTGAAGATTCTTCACTAATGGTACCACTATCGCTTAAAACAGCTTTAGCCTTTATTTGAAGCTTATTGTAATCATTGAATCCTAAAGGTTTTAGAATTTTAATTAATGGATTAAACTCTATCTTTTTAGCCTCAATCATCTTTCTAGTTCTAGGGTGTGTGCTTATTATCACAGGTATATTGTACTTAGATACTATAGCATTAAGACTATCAACTAATTCTAAAAAATTCACTTCTGAGTTTATGTTCTCTTCTCTATGTGCCGACACAACAAAATACTTATCCTCTTCTAAGCCTAGTCTTTCAAGAACATCTGAATTTTTTATATCCTCTTTTCTTGAATTTAAAACTTCAAACATAGGGCTTCCTGTTTTTATAATCCTATCAGACGGAAAACCCTCTCTAAGAAGATATTCTCTTGCAATATCACTATAAGTAAGATTAACATCAGCTGTATGATCAACAATCTTTCTATTAGTCTCTTCAGGAACCCTCTGATCAAAGCATCTATTGCCAGCTTCCATGTGAAATATTGGTATATGTCTTCTTTTAGCGGCTATTGCACACAAGCAACTATTAGTATCTCCAAGCACCAGAAAGGCTTCTGGGTTAACCTCTTCCATAATCGGATCTATCTTAATCAGAATATTACCTATAGTTTCTATAGCAGTTCCCGTAGCAGCGTTAAGAAAATAATCTGGTTTTCTTAAGTTAAAATCTTTAAAGAATACTTCATTAAGCTCATAATCATAATTTTGTCCTGTATGAACTAAAACATGTTCTATTGCTTCTGACTCTTCTAATTTATTTATAACCGCTGACAGTCTTATAATTTCAGGTCTTGTTCCCACCACTGTCATTACCTTTAACTTCTTCATAGTATTAAACCTCCAAATAGTAGGTATCGGGCCTATTTGAATCAAATTGCTCATTAGCCCACATAACCGTAACCATATCAGTATCACCTAAATTTTCGATATTATGTGTATAACCTGTCGGGATGTCTACCACCTTTAGCTTGTCTCCACTTACATGGTATTCTATGACTTCATCTGTATCGATTCTTCTGAAACGAATAACACCTTTTCCACTTACTACAAGAAACTTCTCATTTTTCGTATGATGCCAATGATTTCCCTTAGTTATACCAGGCTTAGATATATTTACGGATACCTGTCCTCTATCAGGAGTCTTGATAAACTCCGTAAAAGACCCCCTATTATCTGTATTCATTTTAAGCTCATAGCTAAAACTGTCTTCTGGTAAATAGCTTAAATACGTGCTATACAACTTTTTTGTAAATGAATCTGACATATTTGGTATCTCTCGAGCTTCTCTACTAACTTTAAATGAGTATAATAAATCAACTATCTTACCTAATGTTAGCCTATGAACTATAGGAACTTCACAGAAATATCCAACTTTATTTTCCTTACCTTGTAAAGCATTAATAAGTTCTTCCACAACATCATCTATATAAACTAAATTCATCTCTACACTTGGATCATTAACTTTTATAGGTATATCCCTGGCAATATTATTGCAGAAGGTTGCAATTGCACTGTTATAATTAGGCCTGCACGATTTTCCAAAAACATTAGGGAATCTATAAACTAACACTTTAGCTTTTGTCTCCTCACGGTATTGCAACATCAAGTCTTCTCCAGCTCTCTTGCTTCTTCCATATGGATTATCAAGCTCAGCCTGAATTGATGAAGAAATCATTATAGGGCAATTATTTTTATATTTTTTAAGAGTGTCAAGGAGAATTGATGTGAATCCAAAATTCCCCTCCATAAATTCTTCCTGCACTTTAGGTCTGTTTACTCCTGCTAAATGATATATGAAATCCGATTCTTTACAGTATTTATCTAACAGTTCAGGATTAGTATCAGCATCATATTCTAGTATTTCTTTATAACCTTTATTTTTTAATTCAGCAATGAGATTCTTCCCAATAAAACCCTTTGCCCCTGTAACTAGTATTTTCATAGTATAATCCAGCCTTCCTTGCTTCACTATATCTTGATTGTAGCTGCAGCTTCATATTTAGAATTGTAATATTCAAGTTCATTTCTTACGTAATCAAGAGAAATTAACCTCTCCTTAATTTTCTCTATATTCAACCTCTCTGTATTATCTGAATTGTACTCTTCCTGAGAAGTTAGCTTTTCGTCACCATCAACAAAATACTTATCATAATTGAGGTCTCTCTTGTCTGCAGGAACTCTGAAAAAGCTACCCATATCCTCTGATACCACATATTCTTCTTTTGTTAGAAGAGTTTCATACCTTTTTTCTCCATGGCGGGTTCCAATAATCTTTATTTCATTATCTGCATGAAATAATTCCTTAATAGCAATAGCCAAATCGCCTATAGTTGATGCTGGAGACTTCTGAACCATAATATCTCCGGAGTTAGCATTTAAAAAAGCAAACTCAACAAGCTCTACTGCCTCATCCAAACTCATGAGAAATCTTGTCATTCCTGGATCAGTAATGGTAAGTGGTTCGCCTTTTTTTATTTGATCGATAAATAAAGGAATAACCGATCCTCTAGAAGCCATAACATTTCCATATCT
>JAEXSY010000366.1 GCA_023440105.1 Bacillota bacterium | reverse complement strand
GCCCCACAACCTAAGCAGTCTTTTTTCTGAGCCATAAATGGCTACAGAGGATGATTTAACCGCATATATTCCATTAGTTAATTAATAAAAAAAAGCGCTATGAATCCTTAAGATTCATAGCGCCTTTGCTATATTAATATTATATACAGCTAGGATTATTTCGTCAATAAAAAAATATAAAGAGTACTGAAAGTATTTTTATGAAAAATAAGATATAAAGTTATAAATTATAAATAAAATCCACAATAAAATCTTACAAAACCATAAGTAAATAGTATAATTATTATATATTTTTCTTAAGAAACTCGTTTATTGATTTTGTCATTAGTAATAAATATTTATTTCCTCAAATTTTAAGCATGATTATCTTTAGGAATCTGGGTGAGTGACCATGGAATCAATTCTCATTGTATCAAGCTCTGAAAACAACATAAAAGTTCTCAAGGAGTTAGTCCTCTCTAGGACTTCCTTCACAGTAAATACTGCTTCTTCAGGAGAAGAGGCTAAAATCAAAATACTAAAAAATAGCTATCAGCTTATTCTCATAAGTTCTCCTCTTTTGGACGACACTGTAGAAGACCTTGCTCTCTTTCTATCAGAAGGCACGATATCTGGTATTATTGCCATATTAAAGGTACAAGTGTCTAAGAAGTCTGTCCATAAGCTTCAAGAGGAAGGGATTGTAATCCTTAATAGTCCTATTAAGCCTTCTTCTCTGTTCCAAGGAATAGAATCAGGTATTGCAATGAGCAAAAGATTATTAAAGCTTAAGAAGGAAAACATTAAAATGCAAAAAAAGCTGCAGAACTTACAGCTACTCTTTAGGGCAAAGCTTATCCTAATGGAGCATTTTACCTTTAACGAAGAGGAGGCTCATAAATTTCTTCAAAAGAGGTCTATGGATATGCGACAAAGCTTGGAAGAAACTGCCGAAGATATCATGGCTATATATGGAAAACCTTAAAATATATTAT
Organism: Bacillota bacterium; assembly: GCA_023440105.1. GTDB lineage: Bacteria > Bacillota > Clostridia > Clostridiales > Clostridiaceae > JAEXZL01. The sequence goes on along the minus strand of JAEXSY010000366.1, from coordinate 2,537 downwards.
GTCCACACTTGTCATGCAAAAAAAGAACCTCCCAAAATAGGAAGTTCCCACTTATTTTTAAGCATCAATCTCACATAGCAATCTATGTTCTATCTGCTTGCAAAAAAATCCTCTAGGATTTTTTTTGTGCCTTCGGTAAATTCACAGCTATCCAAATCCTTTTTACTTATCCACTTAGCCCCACCAAGAGTTTTATGAGGTACTATAGTTTGCATTATCATTCCTGAATAAGCTAAAACTGTAGCTTCGCTATCCCCAGCCATTTTGTATTCTCCCAGCTCTTTTAAGTCAAAGATAGTACAATCTAGATCCTTTTCAGCACCTTTGCTTATGCATTTCTCAGGAGTTTCCTTACCTTTAAGCTCCTTACCTACAAGGCTCCATCCTTCGGAAGACTTTTTGCCTCTCTGAATTATTAAAACGTTATTGTAGTTATCATAGATAACGATTAATGTTCCCTTTATATTCCCCATATTCTCCTCCATAAACAACGCATTAATTATAATAATATTTTACCACAAAAGAATTATAAATAAAGTTCTAAAACATCATATTACAAATGTATTAATAATATGAGCTCCTACCTATTAACTATTAACTATAAACTCTTAGTTCTTAGGCCTTAGGTCTAAACTCTTAGCTTTTAGCTTTTAGCTGTTAGCTGTTAGCTGTTAGCTCTTAGCTCTTAGCTCTTAGCTCTTAGCTCTTAGCTCAATTCTATTATATATATTTAAAGAAAGGAGAAATATCTTGAAAAGAAAACTATATCAAGCAGAAAAATTGAGAGATATTAGAACTCTTGTAAGAAGGGCTTCAGATCTCTATGGTAATAGAGCTGCATATAGGGAAATAGGTCCTAGAAGAGAGGTTCTTGAATACAGCTTTATATCCCTAGAAAAGGATATGGATGCTTTCGGTACTGCTCTATTAAATTTAGGTCTTGAAGGAAAGCATATCGCTCTTTTAGGAGAGAACTCCTATAGCTGGATAGTTAGTTATCTATCTGTTATTAATGGGGTAGGAGTAATAGTCCCTTTAGATAAGGAGCTTACAAATGAAGAGCTAGCTCTGCTTATACAAAAGAGCGATACAGATGCAATTATCTGCTCCAGTGCTTATAGTGATTCTCTTGAGTATTTATTATCTGAATGCCCAAGGCTTCAGACATGCATAATTATGGGACAGACACCTAAAAACTGGTCTTGCTATGATGATGATGAAAGAGAATTAGCTTTTCATAGTCAGAAGCTACTTTCTCAAGGAACCGGTGATTATTCTTACTATACCATGAGAGATTTGATTCTTCACGGTCAGGAGCTGCTTGCGCAAGGAAATCGTGATTATCTAGGGGCTCCAATTGATGTTGAGGCACTTGCAGAGATTATCTTCACCTCTGGCACTACAGGAGCTAATAAGGGGGTTATGCTCACCCATAAAAATATAATTACCGTGGTATATGGTGCCTTTCATCTTATAAAGCCTGGTGCAGTGAGCATTTCAGTTCTGCCTCTGAGCCACTCCTACGAATGCTCCTGTCATATACTTGGAGGCATATATTGCGGATTAACCGTTTGCTTTAATGACAGCTTAAAGAATTTAAAAAAGAACCTTTTGCTCTTCAAGCCTAATTTTTCCATTATGGTTCCTTTATTTTTAGAATCCATGGATAAAATGATATGGAAGCAGTCAGCAGAAGCAAATCTCACCCGTCATTTAAAATACGGTATATGGTTTAGTAACCTGATAAGAAAACTATTTATAGATAAAAGAAAACTATTCTTCAAGCCAATACTACAAGCTTTTGGAGGCAATTTAGATCAGATAGTCTGCGGTGGAGCCCCTTTAAGAGCAGAGCTCGTCACTGCCTTTGATAGCCTTGGAATCAATGTCGTCAATGGCTATGGTATATCAGAATGCGCTCCCCTAGTTGCTGCTAACAGTTCTGCTTGGAAAAAGCTCGGTTCTGTAGGCTATGTAGTCCCTACCTGTAAGGTTAGAATCGCTGAACCAAATAAAGATGGTAATGGCTCAATTCAGGTTAAAGGAGATAACGTTATGCTTGGCTACTATAAAGATGAGGAAAGCACAAGGATGAGTTTTACAGAGGATGGATGGTTTATTACCGGTGATATAGGCTACTTAGATAAGGATGGTTTCTTATTTATAACTGGCAGAGAAAAAAATTTAATAATATTAGACAACGGAAAAAATGTATATCCTGAAGAGTTAGAGGAATATATATGCAGTAACATATCTTATATAAAGGAGGTTATAGTAAGTACATCCTATGACTCAAAAGAAAAAACAATAAGTGCCTATATTTATTTCCATCCTGAGGAGATACAGGCCACGGGCTATGATCAATTGGTAGCCAGAGCTAAAGAGGATATAAAAAAGCTCAACAAACACCTTTCTTCTTACAAAAGAATCAATAACATCTTTATAAGCATGAAGGAATTTGAAAAAACCACTACAAAAAAAATAAAGAGACAGCTATTAAGAAAGGAGGACTTCGTAAGTGCTTAGTATGATCAGAA
>JAEXSY010000340.1 GCA_023440105.1 Bacillota bacterium | reverse complement strand
CCACATGGCTTTGTACAGAGACATCCTTATATAAAATATGTATCATCCATTTCAGATTTAATAAGCAAAATTATAGACATAGAACTGGGTGACTATACTAGATGTCAGGTAAAGCCTGAGGGCTTTGAAAATAGTCCTTCATCTGAAATAGCTGCATCTACTCCAGTAACTTCTACAATAGAAGCATCTCCTATAAAAATGGAGGAGCCTAAAACAGTTGATACCTCTTCTTCTGAAGATCATACTTCATCCAAGGGGGAAAGAGTATATGGCAGCGTATGCCCAACCTGTTCAAGTACACGCATGGTACGTAACGGAACCTGCATGCTTTGTCAGGATTGTGGTTCTACTACAGGCTGTAGCTAATTCACTTATAAAAAACAGAGATTATAAAGGTTCATCCTTTATAATCTCTTTTCTTATATATCAAAGATAATAGAATTATCATATAATAAATAATCAACACTACCTAGGAGCTTTTTTATGGATAAGAAAGCTAATAATCATTATTTGAATCTAAAACACTATTACGGTATACCGCACTGCCATACAAATTATTCAACAGGTAAAAGCTCTCCCACTGAGGCTATAGAATATTCAAAAAAAAATAAGCTTGACTATATATTTATAACTGATCATAACAATTACCTAGAGGATAAGACTTTCTATAAGAATAAGGTCCTTTCCAAATGGTTATCCTTGAAAAAAATAATAAAAGGAAGCCATAAAAAAAATAAAGAAATTATTATAATAAGAGGTTTCGAGGTTACCACAGTATATGGATGCGATATAAATTTGATTAACAGCAGAAGTTTCTTCACCGGCGAATTATCTAACTATAAATCCCTTCTCTTATGGATTATTTTTGCTAAAGAGTCAATCGGCGGCTTTAATCATCCTAATAAAAAGATATTATCTCTAAGCTATTCCGAAGAGCTGAATAATTATCTACGTTATGTGGAGGTGGGTAATGGTTTATACCCTAATAAATATAAAAGATATGATAATATATATTTTTCTCTTTTAGATAGAGGCTGGAAGATTGGTGCCATAAACAGCCAGGATAACCACAAATTAAACTATGGAGATAGCAGCAATGTTACTGCTGTTATATGCTCAGAACTAGATAAAAAAAATATTATAAAAGCCTATAAGGATTTACGGGTCTTCTCTACTGAATCTAAAACCTTTACCCTCTATTACTATATTAATGATTATTTTATGGGCAGTACCCTTCCATATACCGAAGACATGCTTTTAAATTTTAATATAATTTGTGAAGATAAGGAAAATAAAATATACACCTTAGAAATTATATCCAATGGTGGTAAAATAATAAAAGCAATAGATAATCTTGAGCTACATCGGGTCAGATATATATTTTCAATCCCTGCTTCAGTGAATAATACCTATTATGTGGTAAGGGTTTATTTTGATAAAAAGAAAGAGAGGGAAGCATTAAGCTCCCCTATATTTGTAAAATAAAAAAGCTCATCAAGAGCTTTTTATTTTTTATCCTTCGAATTATACTTCACTCTATTAGGCTTTGCCTTTGGCCTAATCTTAATCTTCTTATCCTCTTCTTTTTTTAGCTTTGTTAAATCAACAAACCATAAAAAGAGTAAAACAAATAGTGCGGATTGTATCCCCATCCATATAGGAGTGTTCAAGGATAAAAAGGCTGGTGCTATTAATACTAATATTGCTATAGAAAGAATAACCCAACGATTTATCTTAAGCTTATAAAGAACATATTTATTCAAGAAATTATAAGCTATGAAGGTTCCTAAGGATAAGGTGATAATAAATGCAATCCATAAAAATGTATTCAAGCTGATCTTCCTTTCCTTCTGATATTCTAGGCAGCAAAAAAATCTCCAATTATTATATTAGTTTAGTAAACAAAAATTATCAAGAGCTAATAAAAAATCATTAAATAATTTAATCACCAATTTCATACTTAAGAATAATATCTATACTGGTTCCCCTCTTGACAAATTCGTTGGGATTGATGCTTTGTTTTGAAACCATACCTTCTCCGCTAAAGTTTCCTTGAAGGTTCAGCTTATTTAGTAGCTCTATGGCACCTTGTTTGCTATATCCTCTTAAATCAGGTACCACCACATCTTTATTGTAATCACTACCTTCACCAAGATATATATTTATTTTCGTGCCTTCCTTAACAGAATATCCAGGCTTAGGACTTATATCTATTACACGATTTCCATTACCTTCAGCTTCATAATTTAAACCTTCTTTTCTTAAAGCTTCTTGAGCTTCTTCAGCGGATGCACCTCTAAGGTCAGGAATTACAACCTCCTTTAGAATATTCTTTGCTATATTTTCTAAGCTTCCTTCAGGATTAATGGATATATAGTTAAAAATATCATTAAATACCATCTTAGCATAGGGAGCAGCCACCTGACTTGCATAATATTCTCCAGCGCTAGGCTCATCTACTGTAACCATTAAGGTAATCTGAGGATTATCTGATGGAGCCATTCCAGCAAAGGAGGAAATGTATTTCCCATCACCATACTGCCCATTAACTACCTTTTGTGCCGTTCCAGTTTTTCCGGCTATTCTATATCCTTCTATATATGTTGTGGAGGCAGAACCTTCAGTAACTACTCTTTCTAAATGACTTCTTAAGACGGAAGCATTACGCTCTTTAATAATCTGTTCCTTTTGAATATTATCAAAGACACTATCTACAATGAGAGTTTCATTATCATCAGTGTGGACAATTTCCTTTAAGATATGCGGAGTAATCCAGGTACCTCCATTAGCTATAGTATTTAAAGCAGCCATATATTGAATAGTGTTTAATGTATTAGTTTGTCCAAAGCTTATGGTAGCCAAATCAGAATCGGTCATAGTCTCTAAGGGCTTAATGATTCCAGAAGCTTCTCCTGGAAGATCTATTCCTGTTTCTTTTCCAAATCCAAATAAGGTTATATACTCCTGTAGCTTTTCTTTGCCTATAAAGTTTCCCAACTGTATGAAACCTATATTACAGGAATTTTTTATTATCTCCGATAAATTCTGAGAACCATGGCCTTCATGCTTCCAGCATCTAATAGTTTGTCCATCTATTACAGTACTACCTGAACAATTAAACACCGTGCTTTCATTGACCACTCCCTCCTCCATGGCTGTGATTGCGGTGATCACTTTGAATATTGAGCCAGGCTCAAAGGTATCACTCACCGCTCTATTTCTCCATCTTTGCTGAAGTTCATCATAATTATTGGCACCACTTCTAGGGTAATTGGCATCATAGTCCGGCTTATTAGCTAGAGCTAATATTTCTCCATTATTTGGATTCATAACTATAATAGTTACAGCCTTTGCTTTGTTATCTTCAAAAGCCATTTCTGCTGCTTTTTCTGCATAATATTGAATATTTTCATCTATGGTTAGGACCAGATCTTTACCGTTTATTGGCTTGGTATATTTTGCAGTGGTATAAGGT
>JAEXSY010000332.1 GCA_023440105.1 Bacillota bacterium | reverse complement strand
TCTGGAGAGAAAGAAATCTTCAAGCTCCTGAGAGAATCAATCCATGGCTTGATAAGATAGAAGCCATAGAGGAGGCAGAAGTACTCAAGGCTTACCAGGAAGGGCATATAGCTTCTAAGGCATTAAGAAAGAAGGTAAGGGATATATCCGTCGATAGAATGCTGGATATGGAGGAATTTATCTCTGCAGCAGATGGGATTTCCCTCATGGCAGCAGCCTATCTACCAATAAAGAAGCACACCTTTAATCATGAAGAGGTAGATTACATCATTGAACCTAAAGCCTTGGCTGAAGCCTTTGACCTTTGGCTAGAAGGCTATGGAAAGCTTTGGAGAAGCAGAAATAAGGAAAGCGAGCTAAGAAGGATTAGAGAAGCGGTTTATAACCTTACAGAGTTCTTAAGAACTCTTTAATACTAGAACAATTATTAAGGAGCTGCTGTGAAAATAACAGCAGCTCTAAATTATGTGTAGCAAATTACCAAAAGGTTAATATTTTACTCATTATAATAATTCTGCTATATTTAAAGGTTTACAGCTATTGTTTACAATATAGTTACTAAGGAAGAAAGGATGAAAGCGATGCAGCTATCAACAAAAAAAATGAAAGTAGCAGAGATTCCAAAGGCTGTAAAGAAAAGTGCTTGGATAGATATTAAGAAGGACTGGGATTTATATCTTCTGTTAATACCAGGGATTTTAACATTACTTCTATTTAAATACACACCAATGTATGGACTAATAATAGCTTTTCAGGATTTCAATATTTTTAAGGGCATAATGGCTAGTGAGTGGGTTGGCTTTGACAACTTTTCAAGACTATTTTCTACTCCAGAGTTTGTCAATGTATTTAAGAACACTCTAATAATTAGTATATCAAAGGTATTGTTCTTATTCCCGCTGCCTATTTTAATGGCTCTGCTCATGAACGAGATTAAGAATCTTCTATTCAAGAAAACAGTACAGACAGTTATATATCTACCACATTTCATTTCTTGGGTTATTGTTTATGGACTCTTTGTAAATCTCCTATCAGCAAATGACGGGATTATAAATACTATAATTGTTGCTTTAGGTGGCAAGCCTATTGCCTTCTTTATGGATTCTAGCGTTTTCAGACCTCTCCTGGTATTCACCGAAGGGTGGAAAGAGACAGGCTGGAGCACAATAGTTTATCTTGCTGCTATTACTGGAATAGATCAAGAGCAGTATGAGGCTGCTAGGATTGATGGTGCTAGCAAATTCCAGCAGATAAAGAGTATCACTCTTCCTGGAATAGCTCCAACGATTGTCCTTATGTTTATCCTTAGACTCGGCAGCATATTAGAGGCTGGTACAGAACAGATTATGGTAATGTACAACCCTACCGTCTATAACGTTGCTGATGTAATTGGAACCTATGTGGTAAGGGTTGGTCTTGGAACCATGGATTACAGCTTCTCCACAGCAGTAGGACTTTTTAACTCAGTGGTGGCATTCATTCTAGTGGTAACAGGAAATTACTTAGCTAAGAAATATACTGAAAAGGGTATATGGTAGGGGGTGACATAGATGGCGTTAAACGTACTAAATAAAAATACACATTCAAAATCACGCAAGATTAAATCTACACCTGGTGAAAAAGTCTTTGAAGCTTTAAATTACTTATTTTTTATAGTATTCGGATTAGCAACTACACTGCCTTTCGTTAACCTTGTGGCAAAATCCTTCAGTGGAGAGGCTGCGGTAGTTTCTGGTAAGGTTGGACTTATACCTGTAGATTTTCAGATTGATACCTATAAATTTGTTTTAGGAAATGCTATGTTCATGAACTCCTTGAAGGTAAGCATCATAGTTACCCTATTAGGAACTCTTACAGGGATAATTATGACAATAGTAACAGCCTATCCTCTATCAAAAACAAGGCTTAGAGGTAGAAAATATCTTATGCTTTTCTTCGTGTTTACCATGCTTTTCAATGGAGGAATAATTCCTAACTATCTGGTAATGCAGAAGCTTGGACTTGTAAATAAGCTTGCAGTTTTAATTCTGCCAAACATGATTAACGTTTATAACATGCTAATAATGAAAAATTATTTTGAAAGTCTCCCTGATAGCATAGAGGAATCAGCAAAGATAGATGGGGCATCTAACTGGAGGATTTTAATAAAGATTATAATTCCTCTATCTATGCCAGTAATAGCTACTGTTACTTTATTCTTTGCCGTTGCTCACTGGAATAGCTACTTCCAGGCCATGATTTATATCACAGATCCTAAGCTGAAGCCTATGCAGCTTTATCTAAAGGAGCTGCTGGCGTCAACCTCTGATGTATTAAAGCAGGCTGGGTATAATCCTGACATAGAAGGCACGGCAAACATTGTTCCAGCTGCGATACAAGCGGCTTCTATCGTAACTGCAACACTGCCTATTATATGCGTTTATCCATTTCTTCAGAAGTATTTTGTCAAGGGTGTGCTCATAGGCTCTGTAAAAGGTTAATATATTTTGTCACTACCTCTGTTAATTTTAAGAATAATGTGTTATATTAGTAAATACTTTAAGAATTTTTAATAGTTACTATTAATTAATTATAGTTCTAAGTAAACCCATATTATCCTTAAAATGGTTCAGGGAGAGATGAGTATGATTAAAGCAATTATCGTTGATGATGAGCAGATCACAAGAAAAGGCTTATTAGAATATGTAAACTGGAAGACTGCAGGGATAGAAGTGGTAGGAGAAGCTTCTGATGGTATTGAAGGTCTTGAGCTCGCTGAAAAGGTTAAACCAGATTTAGCAATCTGCGATGTTAAAATGCCTAAGATGGATGGTATCGAAATGGCAAAGAATCTCAGGGCCTCCCTCCCAGCTTGTAGTGTTATATTTTTAAGTGGGTACTCCGATACAGAGTACTTAAAATCTGCAATTAAGCTTAAGGCTACAGATTATATAGAAAAGCCTTTTAACCTTCTGGAGTTTCAGGAGCTTATAAATAAGACTGCTGATCATATTCGAGAAGAAAAGAGAAAACGGTTAGAGGAACAGCGAAAGGCATTGAATCTTGAAAAAAGCATGCTTTACTTTAAAAATAGTCTCATCGAGGATCTTTTGAAGAGCAGTACTATAGACTTTGATAAGCTTAAAGATGGTCTTGAGCTACTTAATATTAAATTTCCTCTTAATGGAGAATTCTTATGTCAGCTAATAGAAAACCGTGGTGATAATAGGGAGAAGTTAATGCTGCAGGTTATTAATAATCTAGGGATAGAAAGAAAAATTACTTTTATCTCTGGCACCTTAGATAATCAGATAATAGTCCTATATCACTTAAGACATAAAGGTGACTATGAGGAGCTATTAAATTATAGCAATGACGTTCTGGACAAACTTAATAATCTTCATGGCCTTTCTGCCTCCGCTGCCTTTGGCGAAGTGAAAAAAAATATTAGTGAGCTTAAGGAGTCCTATGATGAGGCTAAAGAAGCTCTTAAAACTAGAGGATATAAAATTAATAATAAGGTTATCATATATGATTCCAATAAAGATAAATCAATCATCAGGGAAATAGAGGAATACATTCAAAATAATTATCAGAAGAATATCTCAATAAATTCTATTGCTTCAGCAGTGTATTTAACACCTCAATATCTGTGTAAGCTATATAAAAAAGAAACGGGCAAAACCGTAAATGATTTCATAACTCAGGTGAGGATAGAAGCCTCCAAGGTTCTTCTTCGTGATAGGCGTTATAAGCTTTATGAGATAGCTGAACAGATAGGCTATAACGATGCTAACTATTATGCCAGGGTGTTTAAAAAGATTACAGGTCTTAAT
>JAEXSY010000277.1 GCA_023440105.1 Bacillota bacterium | reverse complement strand
TTAATGCCAACGTGTTTCATTGATACTAAGGAGCGAGCACCAGCAATGCTTCCTCCTATAGCAATTTCCATAGCTACTTTTTCATTACTTCCCCACTGTGCAAAAATCTCGGAATACGATTTCATGGAATCTAATATAGAAACTGTAGGGGAACCCGGGTAACTGGATGCTATAGTACCACCAGCTTCCCAAAAACCTCTGCTTACTGCTTCATTTCCTGTAATAACTATTCTATTCAATAAACTTCCTCCTCTTTATAAAAATTTGGAATAAAAAATATAGAATGTTTAGACCATAATAACATTTTATTATATCTACTATTTTTAATCAATTATTACAGATATTAATAATAAAAGAATAAAATGTTAACTAAGTGGAAATAAGTATTCTTTTTTGTGATGACTATATAAAATATGTTAAATAGAAATTATCTCTTTAATCATATTTTATATAGATGTATAGTATTTTAACAGGTTTTAATGGATTAAAATGAAATATTTGTAATTTTATGATAAGACTATTGTAAATGTATACATATATTGATAAAATATTAACAAGTGGGTTGTAATAATAAATAAAATATTAAACAACAGGGGGTACATCATGAGATTAAAGGATAAGGTTGCAATTGTTACAGGCGCAAGCTCTGGAATAGGGAGAGAAATAGCAATGGTATATGCCAGAGAAGGAGCAAAGGTGGTAGCTGTTGCAAGAAGACTAGAGAGGCTTCAAGAATTAGTAGATGAAGCTAAGGAGTTACCAGGAGAAATATTAGCTGTTCAGGGAGATATATCAAAGCTTGAAGATATTAAAAACATGCATCAAAAGGCTGTTGATACCTATGGAACAGTAGATATATTAGTAAATAACGCTGGTATATTAGACGAATTTGCCCCCGTAGCTGATGTTAGCGATGAAATGTGGGAAAGAATTATGAAGGTTAATTTAAACGGTCCTTTCTATGCAATAAGAGAAATAATACCTACTATGCTTAAGCAGGGTAAGGGAAACATTGTGAATGTATCTTCTATTGGAGGGCTTTGTGGATATAGGGCTGGTGCCGCTTATACTTCCTCTAAGCATGGGCTTATAGGGCTTTCAAAGAATACTGCTTTTTACTATGGCAATAAAAATATAAGGTGCAATACCATCTGTCCTGGAGGAGTTGAAACTGAAATTACCTGTAATGGAAGCTTTCATGAAGAAGGGCAGAATAGAGCTATGTCTGGAGCTGCCAATTGCATGGGTATAGGAACACCTAACCAGATAGCTAATATTGCAGTTTTTCTTGCTTCTGATGAGTCTAGCTTGATAAACGGAGCCTCCATAGCTGCTGATGGTGGCTGGACTGTATATTAATAACTAGTATGATCTATAAATAGTATTTAAAGGAGTGCGAAATCAAAGGATTTTCGCACTTATTTTTATTGCTTAAATTACTTTAGCTCAGGCTGTGTTATAGCAATAAAACTGAAGATGTATGTTTATACTCCTAGTGAATTCCTCTTATACTCTAGAGGGGTGGTTCCTGTGAGCTTTTTAAAGGTCATGTTATAGTAATTTTGATTATTAAAGCCTACGTGAAGGGCCACGTCCAGAACAGAATAACCCTCCTTCAAGAGAAGCTCCTTGCTCTTATTTATTCTTATTTCATTTAAGAATTGTGATACAGTTTTGTTTACCTCTTTCTTAAATATGCTGCACAAATAACATTTATTAAGATTAATGTGATTTGATATATCCTCAAGGGTTATAGTTTCTTTATAATTTTCATACATATAGTCTATAGCTTTTTTTACATATTTACTATAGGTAGCATTGTTCTCTTCTATCTTAATAGAAGACAGTTCAGTGCTTTTTTCTATGGTCTTTAGGAGCATAATTAAATTAGGTATATATTTTTCTGGTTTAAAGGGGATACCGGGGCTAATAGTAGTTTTTGTTGAATAGGGACCTAATATATATATGCCTTTATCTAAGTTTCTAGGGCAGGATAATACTCCTGTAAAGCTTATAGACTCTTCTACTACTATGGTTTCATAGGCTGAAATTCCAATTGATTTTGATATTTTTTCTTTAAGTCTTCTATATACATGATATTCATCTATAAGACAGGCAGAATCTTCTGTGTACCCAAAAGAAGCTATAGGTCTTTGATTGGAAGCATAAAACCTTATAGGGATATGGGTGCACTGGTAAAAGCCTTTGGCGGTTTCTTCCATCTGTTTCTGATTTAAATATAGTTCAATTTGCAAATATATCCCTCCAAAGTAAATTCATTAATGTCTAGCAAAATGTTCCTGTAACTTTTTATTAACATATATAAATATCTTTATAAAAAAACAAATATAGTTAAGATTTATTTAAAAATAACTGATAGAATACTCATTGAGAATAGATATCATTACCATTTAAGTATTAATTATACCAACTTATATGAATTACGTCAAAGTTATAAGTTAGTGATAATGGGAAGTCTTGGGGGAGTAAATGAAAAAAAGATACTTGTTTATAGTACTGATAATATTGAGCTTTCTTTCATTATTTATCGGTGTAAGAGATATAAAAATTTGGGAAATCTTTAATTTTTCAGAGGGAAGCATGCAGGTGATGGTATTAAGCAGAATACCTAGGCTTGTGAGCATTATCGTTGTTGGTATGAGTATGAGCATCAGTGGACTTATTATGCAGGCAATCAGTAGAAATA
>JAEXSY010000265.1 GCA_023440105.1 Bacillota bacterium | reverse complement strand
CCTCTGTAGTCCTTTATATTGATTATTGGAGCTAGAGTTCTAGTAATTATTTTTGCAGGTATACCTACCGCCGTAGAATTCGCCGGTATATCCTTAAGAACTACTGCGTTGGCTCCTACCTTTACATTATCTCCAACATATAAAGGACCAAGGAGCTTTGCTCCTGCACCTATTATAACATTATTTCCAATGGTAGGGTGTCTCTTTCCTTTATCTTTTCCTGTACCACCTAAGGTCGCACCATGATATATGGTGACATTATCTCCAACCTCAGCGGTTTCTCCAATGACTACTCCCATACCGTGATCAATAAATAATCCTTTTCCTATTTTTGCTCCTGGATGGATTTCTATACCTGTAAAGAATCTCGCTAGCTGCGATACCATCCTAGCCAAAACTTTAAGCTCCCTTTTATAGAAAAAATGGGCAATAGTATGAAGATTAGTAGCATGAATGGAAGGATAAAGAAATAGCACCTCCCAAAAGCTACTGGCAGCAGGATCCTGCTTCAATATATTATTAACGTTATATCGTAATTTCTTAAACATCACATCACCTTTTCTTAGAATAACCCCATAGACATATATTTTTCAGCACCATCAGGAGCAATAACAAGAATCTTTTTACCAGCTCCAAGCTCCTTAGCTAAGTTTAATGCTGCTGAAATAGCCGCTCCTGAAGAAATTCCCACAAGGATTCCTTCTTTAGCTGCAACAAGTCTAGCAGTTTCAAAAGCTGCTTCTTCACTTACCTGAAGAACCTTATCCACTACCTCTGCTTTATAATTTTCAGGTATAAACCCTGCACCTATTCCCTGTATCTTATGAGGGCCTGGCTGACCACCGGAAATAACAGGAGACTTTTCTGGTTCTACTGCAACTACCTTAACCTCAGAGTTTATTTCTTTAAGGTGCTTACCCACTCCTGTGATGGTACCACCTGTACCTACTCCTGCCACAAAGGCATCTAAATCAGGTATATCTGAAAGGATTTCCTTAGCTGTTGTAGCATAATGCTTCTCAGGATTAGCAACATTTAAGAACTGTTGTGGCATGAAATAGCCTTTTTCCTCCACTAGCTCCTGAGCCTTACTTATTGCTCCCTTCATACCTTTAGCGCCTTCTGTAAGTACAAGCTCAGCACCAAAAGCTCTAATCATATCTCTTCTTTCCTTACTCATGGTATCAGGCATTACTATCACTACCTTGTATCCTTTTACATTGCCAACCATAGCCAGCGCTATACCAGTATTACCACTGGTAGGCTCTACAATAGTGTCTCCCTTTTTAAGAAGTCCTAGCTCCTCTGCCTTCTCAATCATACCAAAGGCTGCTCTATCTTTTACGCTTCCTGCAGGATTATATTTTTCCAGCTTCACATAAACCTCAGCACTATTATCTGCAGCTGCATTATTAAGCTTAATTATAGGTGTATTTCCTATCATATCTATTACATTGTTATAAATCATATCTGTACCTCCTGTTATTTTAATATTTATGAAAATAAAAAACTCCGCCTCCTATAAGAGACGAAGTATTAACTCCGTGGTTCCACTCTAATTAGATACAAAGGTATCTCTCTCCATACAAAAACATCTATTAATGTTCTGTCACTATAACGGGTGAACCCGTGTTATCTTACTTATACTTTCAGATACCTGCTCCAAAGTGCACTTCACATTAATTCTAAGCAGAAGACTCTCAGCTATGACTTCCTCTCTGTGGCTCTTTATTAAGCTACTTTACTTTTTCACCGCATTTAATTCCGAGTATTTTGATTTGATTTGTCATCTTTTACTTTATATTATATTCCTTACCTCAAGTTTGTCAACCACTAAATTGTTAATATTTAATAAACTACAGTATCTCGTCAATTATATCGTGGATAACCACTATGCCTATCATTTTCTCTTCATCATCAGTTACAGGAAGGGATACAAGATCATACTTCTTAAAGTCCTGAACCACTTCTTCTAGCTTATCCAGAGCATTTACAGCAACAACTCTATCTTCCATTATATCTCTAAGCTTAGTCTCAGCAGAATTCATTAAAAGTCTTTTTAAGGATACCACACCCTGCAGCTTTTCCTCTTCGTTAATGATATAGATGTAATACATCACCTCGTCCTCTGGGTTTAATTCCCTTATGAGTTCTATGGTCTCTCCAACGTTAACATCAATATTAAAGGAAATAAAGTCCTTATTCATTATGCTTCCTACCGTTTCATCCTTGTAGGACATGAGCTCTCGGATTTCATTGGCGTCGGTGTTTTCTAAAGACATAAGAATTTTTTCTTGGGTTTCTTCATCCAGCTCTTCTAGGATATCAGCAATCTCATCATTGGGCATATTATCAAAAACCTCATGAGTTTTATGATCGCTCATATCTTTAATAAGACTCTCCTGTACCTTAGGCTCTATTTCCTCCAGTATGTCGGCAGCAAGATTTTCATCAAAGCTGTCAAAAATTCTTTTTCGATGGTTGGAATCAAGATCCTCAAGGATATCGGCCAAATCTGCTGGATGGAGCTTTGAAAGCTTCTGATAAGGTATGGCAAGCTTTAGATTGTCATTAACCATCTCTAAGGACTCCACGTCATCCCACATAATAGCACTATCCTTATATTCTATATGAAAAATCTTCATAAAGAATTTTGCGATTTGTCCTAAGCCTAATTTTTTGTATTTAGCTAAAGGTCCAGATTCCACCGCAAGAACTCTATACTCTCCTGCAATCTCCACTACTCTCAAATCTCTAACGGTTACTACCTTTTTGCCATTGATATCTACGATTTTTTTATCTAATAAATTTTTAGATAAGAGATAAGAATATCTCTGAGCTATTATTTCCCTTGCACCTCTTACAGTTATTCTAATGCTATTGTTATCCTGAAGATAAAATCTAATTGATTTAAATTCATAATCTATATAGTGGCCATCCTTCTTAAGCCTGTAGCCTATAAATTTAGGATTGCCGTCCTCTGTTGTAACATAAACATCCTTAAGCTGCCCAATATTATCATCAAATTCATCATAGACCTTCATTCCTACTATATCACTGTATAAAAATAGAGATAGTCTTTTCATATTTATCCTCCTTTAAGCCATAAGAAAGAAGAAGTATGAAAAATTCTATCCCTAATATCTACTATCGATGATTAAATGGATAAATCTATACCTCTCAAAGCTTTCTTATAGCTATTATTTGTATTTTTCCGCTTACTATGAGGGCCAGCCTCCATTTAAAATCCACCACCTTATCGACAATTTACATTATAATTATATTAATATAAGAGCTTTAATGCAACAAATTAATATGGAATTAAGCTTGCTCTCCACATTGTTAAATAAAAATTTTTAATTAATACAAGTTAACAATATTATTAAGTTTTAAATGAAGGATATTTGTTGTATAATATAATAGTATGACTTTAATATAAATCCTAATTAGCAATTATATTATTTTTTAATTCTATAAGGA
>JAEXSY010000257.1 GCA_023440105.1 Bacillota bacterium | reverse complement strand
CCTCTACCCATACCCCAAGGAAGACACCAACACCTAATATAACTATGGCACTTATGAAGAATGGCAGGTATCCGATGATAGCGATGCCAACAGAGTTAAGTATCTGAAGGTCTATAACATTGATAGCTTCAACTACAAATAGAAGACCTATGATAAATTTAACTATTCCACCGATGATATCTGATAAAGTGTGCTTAGCTGCTGCGGCGCTTTTATTCATTCCAAGCTTTCCATAGAGATTATTAATACCTATTCCGGAAAGAAGGTTTGAAACTAATGAGCCTACCATTTTAGCTATATAGACACCTATTATTACTAGTATCGCTGCTACAAATAAACGAGGCAGCATGCTTAGTATGCTGTTTAGCATTGCGATTGCTGGCTCTGAGATAGCGTTTATATCAAGAATCTCTAGAGCTGCTATGATAATTGGTATCCATATAAGGACATAAACTATGTTTGCAATTATGGTAGAGAAGGAAGAGGTAGTAGCGCTAGGAGCTATACCAGCCTTGGCTTGAAGCTCATCTACCTTAACTCTTCGAAGGAGTAAGGTGAGGAGATCTCTTACTATCTTAGCTACTACATAACCAACTATAAGTACTAAAGCTGCTCCTAGTAGCTTAGGCAAGAAGCTTAAGAAGGTTGAAGTCATATTTCCAAAAGGTACAGCGACGCTGTTTAAGTTTAAAGTATCTAATATTCCTGGGAGGAATAATATAAATACTATCCAGAATACAGCGGCACCTATGGTTTTTAGGGTATCATCAGCGTTTTTGTTATTTGACAATCCCCATTTGTCCATGTATCTAGCAAGACCTAATTTTTTTCCGCCTTTAACTACTAAGGACTTAGCAATAGCAGCCACCACAAAGGCTAATATTAATAAAAGTATTGCGGATATGATCCTGGGTAATCCATTTAATAATGAAAACTCTAAATCATTAAAATTGTACATATAAAAATACCTCCCTTATAATTAAGTTTTATTTTTTCTATGTGCTTAATTATAGGGAGGAAATATTAAGTAACTATAAAGAAAGAGTATCCTTTTGGAAAACTATATTAAAAAGGGAATAAATTAACTTAATCTTCATTGGTTGTTTAAAAAATGATAATTTGTGACGTCTAAGGCTTCTTGAAGGTAATATTAATGGTCACTATCTCAGAATCGCTGGCTAATCTCAAAGGTGGTCCCCATACCCCAGCTCCAGCGGTAACGATGCTCTGAAGGCTGCCTTCCTTCTTGTAGCCATAACCATTGTCATAGATATAATCAACGATAATATTCCCCGGGAAAACCTGCCCATTATGAGTATGGCCGCTTACTACTAAATCAACTCCTTCGGAAATAGTGGAAAACCTTCCAGGCTGGTGGTCCAGAAGGATTACTGGTTTTTCTATATCTATATCCTTTAGAAGCTCAGAAACTTCAGCCCTTTCATAATTTAAAGCACCGATAGGGGAAGCGTCCTTTCTTCCTACTAAGTAAAAGGAATCTTCTATAAGTATAGACTCATCTCTTAAAAGGGTTATATCTGATTTCTCAAAAAAACTTATCATATCTTCAGCTTCAATGGTGTAATCAGGGCTTTTATTATCACTGCCCTTAAGATCTGCTGTAACATCATGATTTCCTAATACTCCATAGGCTCCATAGGTAGCTTTTATTCTTTTAAAAGCTTCTATAATATCCTCTATATCAGCCACTGCCTCGTAGCTGTTATCAAAGGTATCTCCTACAATAAAGACTATATCAGGCTCTTCATTATTTATTTTTTCTACTATTTTATCTACATGACTGCTTCCTATGGTATAACCTAGGTGGATGTCAGAAACCATCACCACCTTTAAATTCTCAATAGGTGAGCTTTTATTTATTTCTATAGAATATTCCTTGTTTTCAAGATAAAAAGCCTTATAGCTCCCATAAGCGAAGACAAATATAAGGACTACTGATAAAATTGATCCCCAAAGGAGAGGATTATCCATTAAAAAAGGATTTTTCCTTAAAGGAGTGAGCTTTAATAGGAGCTTAATTATGTATATTGCAATCAGCCCTAAAAAAGTGTACATGAAGAAGCCCATCCAGTAGCCGCTGATAATCCTCAGTGCCTTTGCCCAGATTGAGGTTGCTGGAAGGAAATAAAAAGCAAAAAGAGAATAGGCGCAAATAAATATTACAGGCCATAAAAGCTTACCACTTAAAAAAGGAAAAAGCAGCTTTAAAAAGGAAATAACCTTTAAGCCTATTAAATAGTTAAGTAGTGTATAAATAATTAATACAATTATTAATATAAGAATTCTCATATGTCCTCCTGTAAGTCATAACTACAATTTAATTTCTATTATAAATCAGTAGGATAAAAGAGAAAAGTTATATAATAATCCTGAACGCAAAAAAAGCCTGTTGCAATGCAACAGGCTTTTTGGTCGGGGTGACAGGGATTGAACCTGCGACCTCATGCTCCCAAAGCACGCGCGCTCCCATCTGCGCC
Organism: Bacillota bacterium; assembly: GCA_023440105.1. Taxonomy (GTDB): domain Bacteria; phylum Bacillota; class Clostridia; order Clostridiales; family Clostridiaceae; genus JAEXZL01. The sequence goes on along the minus strand of JAEXSY010000257.1, from coordinate 3,774 downwards.
ACACCCCGGCGACATAGATTATTATATAAGAGTATTGGAGCACTGTCAACACATTTTTTTTATAAAAATATAATAAAAATATTTAGAAAATACCAGGATGATTGTAACTGAAATATAATAAAAACGTTACAAAAAGGATATTATACAAGTATTTGTAACTATTTTAACACTATATTTAATAAAATTGTAGTTCTTATTTTACCAATTTGTAAACTTTAGGATATTTGGTTGTTTTTGATATATTAATAGTAATATAATAAATTCGTGATTTGCAGAAGGAAAAAATTTCTTCTACAGAAGTTATAAATAAAAAAACAATATAAGAAACATGGGGGACATTCTTTTATGAATAAAAAATTAGTAGCCCTGGTATTGACAGTATCCATAATAAGTGGACAAGCTGTATCAGTACTGGCGGATCCCGTTACAGAAGCTCAGATAGAAGAAAGCAGAAACCAGCTTCAGAATATTGAAAGAACTATTGGAGAACTAGAAGATAAGATAGGTGCTATAGATGGAGAAGTATTTTCTATGGAGAAGACCATAGAAGATAATAATAAACAAATAGAAGCTTTAAAAGCAGAAATTCAAGCAGCAGAAGCTGAAGCTGAGAAGCTTAAGAAGGAAATATTACATAAGGAAGAGCTTTTGGCAGGAAGAATCAGGGGAATGTATAAAAGTGGGGGACAGAGTGATTACCTTACAGCAATACTAAACTCAGATAGCTTTAGTGATTTTATAGCAAGAGTTCAGGCTATATCAAAGATAATTGGAACAGACAATAAATTAATAGATGAGCTTAATGCTTCTAGAGAAGCTATGAACAAGGTTAAAGAAGAGCTTTTGGTAAAGAATGAAGCTCAAGAAAAGCTAAAAAAGGAAAATGAAAAGAAGCTTCAAGCCCTAGAAGAAAAAAGAGCGGAGCAGAATGCGCTGGTAACACAGGCAAGAGCTGAGAGGGCATTGATCCAGGTTGACCTGGAAAAAGAGGAAGGAGCTTTAGTGGACTTCCCTATATCCGTTATTAACTCTGGAAGTGCCGCAGATAATGAGATACAGAACTCTATAAATACATTAGTTAATCTTAGAAGCTCTATAGTTACTGCTTCTGTAGATGGAAGGGTTCAATCAGCTATAAATAAAGGAAATCAGATTCTTAGTAATAGAGCAGCAGAAAGAGAAGTTCAGGTAAGAGCTGAGCAGGCTGAAAGAGCAAGAAGAGATGCTGAGCAAGCGGAAAGAGCAAGGATAGAAGCTGAAGCTGCAAATAGACAGTCTCAGGGGAATAACTCCGAGACAAGACAGCCAACGGCTCCTATAAAGACAGAAGCTCCTAAACAGAATAATACTCCTGCACCTCCTTCTAGAGGAGATAGTGGAAGTAGTGTCAGCGGAAATAATATTGTAAATTATGCTTATAGCTTTATTGGTGTTCCATATGTTTATGGAGGAACATCGCCTAGCGGTTTTGACTGTTCAGGTTTTACTCAATATGTATATAAACATTTTGGTATTAGCCTAACTAGAACTACCTTTACTCAGATAAATCAGGGAAGAGCAGTATCCAGGGCACAGCTGCAGCCGGGAGATCTAGTCTTCACAAGTGCAGGTCATATGGGAATATACGTAGGTAATGATAGAATGATCCATGCTCCTCAGACAGGAGATAAGGTAAAGGTTTCTAATATATGGAGCTTCTATGCAGCAAGAAGAATAATTAATTAGTGATAGATTCAATGTTGTAGAGTTACATTAAAAAGCTAACTATGGGATATGTTAGATTATATGTGAATAGGGGATAAGCGACAGGTTTATAAGCCTGTCGCTTATTTTTGAGTCTTTTAAATGGAAAAGCAATTTTTATTGTTTTAAAATTTAAACTTTTTGTAAATAAATAGTCAGAAGGACGAAAATATAATATAATAATATAAAAGATGATTAAATACGACAAAAAATGATAAAAAAGGTTAGATATAGATTAGGGGGACTTAAGTATGAATAAAAAAGCTGTGTCTGCATTTGTAGCCTTAGCTATTTTCTGTAGTCAACCTGCAGCTGTTTTGGCAGTTCCCACAGTGGAGGAGCAGGTAGAAGAGAGCAGAAATTCCCTGATGGAGCTTGAAGGGTATTTAGGTAGGCTCGAGGATGAGATAAGGGCGCTGGATGAAGAAATAATTAGTGCCCAAGAGACAGTAGCAAATAATCAAACTGAGATTGATGTGCTGAAAATTGAGATTGAAGAAGGTAAAGAGAAGATTCAAGTACTTATGGAGGAAATTGAACTTCGTGAAGAGATTCTCGGGGGAAGACTCCGTTCAATGTACAAAAGCAATAGGCTTAATGATTATCTTGCTATACTATTAAGCTGCAATGATTTTAGCGATTTTATTGCAAAAGCTAAGGCTCTAGGAAAAATAATAGAATCGGATCAGGGGCTTATTGAGGAGCTGGAGCTTAAAAGAGAGGAAGTAGAAGAGACTCAGAAGGAGCTAGAGGAGAGAAGTGAAAGATTAGAGCTTTTACAGAAGGAAAACAAAGCTAAGCTCAAGGAGCTGGAGGATAAAAAGGAAGAGCAGCAGGAGCTTCTTGAAGAAGCGCATGTGAAGCGCAGCAGTATTAAGGTAGACCTTAAAGAACAGGAGAAAGAGCTCATAGCCTTCCCGATTTCTGTTATAAATTCATCCTCTTCTTCTGATGAGGAAATACAAAGCTCTATAGAAAATCTAAGAGCTATTAGGGGAGATATACTCACCATAGAAGTTGAGAATCAACTGGTAGAAGCTATAGAAAAAGGAAAGGTTATTCTTGCTGAAAGAGAAGAAAAGAGAAAAGCAGAGATAGAGGCAGAGAAGCAGAAGCAGGAGCAGGAAGCACAAAATAACAGCAGCTCTAATGGGACAAGTAGCTCTAGCAGTAATGGTAATAGCTCTCAAGGATCAAGCAAACCCAATACTCCAGGTGTAACAGAGGGTTCTTCCAGTTCAAACAACGGTTCCGTCACTGGTACTGATATTGTAAACTATGCTTACAAATTTCTTGGAACCCCTTATTTATGGGGAGGAACCACTCCTAGCGGCTTTGATTGCTCTGGATTTACTCAATATGTGTATAGACACTTTGGCTATTATATAGGAAGAACTACCTATGATCAGATTTATGATGGAAGAGCTGTATCTCAGAGCGAGCTTCAACCAGGAGACCTTGTGTTTACCAGTGCCGGTCATATAGGTATTTATGTTAGTGATGGAAGGATGATTCATGCTCCTCAAACCGGTGATGTTATAAAGATATCTAATATTTGGAGCTTTTATGCAGCTAGAAGGATTATAAACTAGTAACAATATCATTAAATAATTGTTAATAGTTAACATATTATGAATTATAAGTGAATACAATTTGTGAACGGCAGTGGTTGAATACTGCCGTTCTTTTCTGCGAAAATTGAAGAAATATTAACAATGTATTAATAGTAATTTCCAGGGGTGCTATGAAATGTAAATTATTCATACATATATTGATAAGACAGTAAATTTTAGTTATATTACTGTAATATATTTTTAACCAATTTGTAAACTTTGCTTCATATGCTTGTCCGTTAAGTGATAACGGTGCTATAATAACGTTGTCGGCTATTTAACTTAAATGAATGAATGTAGGGGAAGGAGGCGGCCTCGACCTGAGAATTTCGAGGCAAATAGACTTATGAATAGAAAGCTTATTGCAACTGTGATAGCAGGAGCCTTGGTTTTTGGACAGGCAACTGCAGTGTTGGCT
>JAEXSY010000247.1 GCA_023440105.1 Bacillota bacterium | reverse complement strand
CCTTAGAAGAGAAATAAAACAAAAGCTAGATAACCTGTCTACCCAGGGGAAGAAGCTCACCGATGAACAATATAGCAATATAAAGAGCCATCTGGACAATATCTCTTCAATTCAGCAGGGAATAGATAAAGAAAGATTAGAACTAGCTAAAAATCATAATAATCATGGAAATAAAAGCTTTGATATACTAGTAAAGGAGCTGGAAGAAACTAGAGATATAGAAAAGAAACGAATGGAAAAGCTAGAAGAAATACATAAAGAGCTTAATGAAGTAAAGAAAATAATAGGCTAATCTATACACGAGAATTTAAAGCACTGCTTCCTCAGCAGTGCTTTATACTTATACTCTACACTTTATCAAAATCATCTATTCATTCTTCTCTGTCGAGAGTTCTTTATTGTTATTATATTTTCTGGATTCTGCTTTCTTACCCAATTAAGATACCTTGCAATTCTTTCATCAGCTCTCATCTTTTCTATAGTATTAAGTCTAAGCCCAAGGACTCTATTAGTGTATAAAGCATGTATCTGTCTATGGCAGGGCAGGCATAGCCTTACTGTAGGAGTATCCTTATCCTTACCGCCCTCTTCTCTAGGAATTAGATGATGCTCTGTAGTTGTCACTCCCCTGCGCTCACAAAGCTCACAGTAGCTTTCTTCTTTATATTCCAATAACACTCACTCCAGTCTGACTCCTGGTCTAAAATATTTGTACATAATATATATAGAAATTAATCTTTTATATATGGAACGGCTGTAGTAAAATTAACTTATTACCAATATTTGGAAAAGAGGTGCCCTATGTCTATTGATAAGAAAGAAAAAACTTCTCCCTTACTTATATTATTATTTTTCCTTATAATATCTGCAGCCATCTTTTTTACTAGTACAGATATCTACAAAAGTAATACACTGAAAAAAACAGAGGACAAAAGTGAAAATAATGGTAAATCTATAGAGGCGGTAGAAATATATAAATTTGATGCTAATAAGGAAGCTTCAATTATTGACCATTGGTATTTTAGGGATTCTGAATCCTTAGATATTATAAAATCAATTTTGAAAAAGGAAGCCACAAAAACTAAATCTGCTCCTCCCTTAAAGGCTGAATACAAAATAATTCTATCCTATAATAACACAGAAATAGAAGTTTACCCCCTATGGCTTGAAGCCAATTCACAAAATGCTGTCTTTGAAAATGAAGAGTATAACATTATCAGCAAAACAGGAACAGAAAATCTAAAATCTCTTATGATATCTCCTTAACATCTTATTTAATATTTAGTATGTAATTATATTATAAGAGATATAAAATAAAAATCAAAAAAAAAATAAGCAGTCTTAAAAGACTGCTTATTATGGTGGACCTTCAGGGACTCGAACCCCGGACCTCCCGGTTATGAGCCGGTTGCTCTAACCAACTGAGCTAAAGATCCATAGAGCAATTATTAATAGTAATCCAATACATAAGCTATTATACTCGCCATATCTTTTACTGTCAATATTCTTTTTACAAAATTTTATAGCTCACCTTGTCCTTTTTTTCATAGATTATTACCTTTATGAAAACTCATGAAGAGCTTGATAATCTCTGATTTTTCATTTGCATCTATGAATTACTATTCCCCCTTAGATTTTTACAGTATAGTAAAGCCTAAGGCTTTTGCATCCTTTACAAAGCCCTTAACAGTATCGAGAGAAGCCTCCTCTAAATCCTTTCCAAAGCCATTAAGCTTACTTAAGATATCATTGCCAACGGTAATGATATCACAGCCCAATCTATCTGCTTCTACTATATTATAAAGCTCTCTACAGCTTGCCCAAAGAAGCTCTGTGCCTTCCTTTTCTCTGCAGATTTCTCGAGATTTTATCATTATTTCCTCAGGGTTTCTTCCTGTATCAGCTATCCTGCCAGCAAAGACCGAAATAATATTCTTAGTGCCCTCAGATAAAGCATCAACTGCTAATCTCACCTGCTCTAGGGTAAATATAGCTGTTATATTGAGCCTATAGCCTCTAGAGGAAAGCTTGTTAATAAGAGCAGCGGAGCTCTCTCCCTTAGAATTTATTATGGGAATCTTAATATATACATTGTCTCCCAAAGTCCTAATTATCTCTGCTTCCTTCTCCATGGTTTCAAAGTCATCAGCAAAGACCTCAAAGGATAGAGGCATATCAGGGATACTCTTAACAACCTCCTTGGCAAAAGCCTTATAATCCGTAACTCCTGCTTTTTTCATAAGAGAGGGGTTTGTGGTAAAGCCCTGAACCTTTCCTTCTTTATAAAGGGATAGCATTTCTTTAACATCGGCTCCATCGGCAAATATTTTTACCTTTAAATCTTCCAGCTTCATTTTAATTCCTCCTTTGAATAAAATATTAGCTAAACATTCTTACAATTATTATAACATTTTGCAAGTATAGGGTAAAGTTCATAGTATTTCCTTTCCCTTATAACAAAACTATACCTATTAAATCATTTGTGCACTTCTTTTTTTATTTAGCCGTACATACAATAAGAAGTAGATATTATCTTAGATATAAGGATGTGAGGTATTATTATAAAAAGCAGTAGAGTTTTTTTACTAGAAGTGGTTGCTTTTATATTTACTGTAATAGTAGGAAGTGCTCTTCACTTCACCTATGAGCTTTCCGGCAGCAATGTAATAGTTGGACTTTTTTCTGCGGTAAATGAGAGTCCTTGGGAGCACTTGAAGCTTGCCTTTGTCCCTGTGTTGGTCTTTGGTATTATTGAGTATTACTATCTCAACGAAACAACAAATAACTTATTTTTAGGAAAGCTTGTAGCTTTTCTTACTATGGCTTTTATTATCACCGGCGTGTATTTTGGCTATTATTCTTTTGTAGGTCACCCCATACTTTTTGTGGACATCACCACCTTCATACTCTCCGCCCTTTTAGGTCATTATCTTTCTTACAAAATTACAAGCTCTACTAAGGAATACAAGATTCTCAATCTTCTTAGCGTTATCTTCTTTTTAATAATTGCTATTATATTTGTCTTTTTTACCTTTAACCCTGGTAACAGCATAATTTTTAAGCCCCACCATAATTAGAATTTAAAAGGAGAGGATAATCAAGCTTATCCTCTCCTTACATTTTTCTTATAAAAGGTGAAAAGATCGGCACCAACCTGCTTAGATTGAGTAACTATTTTCTTTCCTGCACTACTAACGGCCTCTAAGGGAGCCATTTTTGTCTTATGAACTCCAATTTCCAAAAGAGGAGCTATTAAATTCATGGTGTCCTCATAACCCACGGCTATTCTCTTCTTAATGCTTTCTCTAGAAAAATCTAGAACTCCGCTAAATACTCCTCCTTGAGTGGAGCTTGGTACTATCTGTATTATTCTTGAGTTAGGATATAGATTTCTATCTATAATAGTTTCATTATTTAAATGAAGGATAAATATAATATCACAGCCTTCTCCGTAAACAGGCTGCACAGGGATGTTATCTACCATTCCACCATCGACATACTTTCTGCCCTCAATCTCCACAGACTCATAGATTGAAGGGATAGCAGAGGTGGCGCATAGTATATTTATTACGGTTTTTTCATCATAGTTATTAAGCTTAAAGTATCTTGCTTTAATATCAGGAAGCTCCGTACAGGTAGCATAGGCTGGAATAGATATAGACATCAGCTTATTAAAGTCTATATATTGATTGAGAAGCTTTAATAATCCTTCTCTAGATACATTACCCTGTTCCAAGAGCTTAGGTGTGAATTTTTTTATAAAGTTTATGTTCTTATTGCCGATTAACAGCTTTATTCCTTTTGTTATTAGCTCAAGATTATCTACAGGAAGAACCTTGTCTCTTGTAATGTTAAGCCAGATTTCCTCTGCAGCATTGTAGTCATCCATAGCAAAGAGAGCAGCATTTAAGGCTCCTATGGAGGTTCCTGAGACAACACTTATATACTTATCTATCCCAAGCTCTCTTAATCCCTTCCATACACCCACCTGATAAGCTCCTTTGCCACCACCACCAGCTAGTACAATTCCAATCTTCATTTAAACACCCCCAGAAAAAACTATGTCCTGTTAATAATTATTGACTGTCTATATAAAAGTAATCAGCTTGACCAACAAATTACATATAATAACATAATATTATATGCACTGTAATATATGTGGGTACTTAATAAGCTTAAACGGCTAAAGATTTTTTTGTTAGCTCTATTGAAATCGCTCCCCTATGACATAAACTAATTTACATGGTATAATATGATGATTCTACCAATGAATACGTAGATACTATATGGATATTTTTTAAATTTAAGCGATATTGGATTTATAATTAGGAGAATCTCATATATAATTAGCTTAATCAGCAAACATATTTATTAATTAAGAAAGGGTTGACTAGAATGTTCGATTTTTTAAAGAAGAATAAAGAGATAGTAGCACCAGTTACTGGAAAGGTAGTAGATTTATCTGAGGTTCCTGATGAGGTTTTTGCTCAAAAGCTTGCTGGTGATGGAGTAGCTATTGTTCCTACAGGTAATGAAATTGTTTCTCCTGCTGACGGTACTCTAACACTTTTATTCGGAACAGGACATGCCTTTGCTATAACTATGAAAAATGGAATAGAGCTTTTAGTCCATATAGGCATAGACACCGTAGCTCTAAACGGAAAAGGTTTTACGAAGCTTGTTGAACAAGGAGTAAAGGTTAAAGCAGGTACTCCTATAGTGAGAATAGAAAAGGAAGCCATTGAGGCAGAAGGCTATTCTTTAATAACTCCTGTGCTGGTAACAAATCCTGATGTTGTTAGTGAACTAAAGGGAGCTATAGGCATCGAAGCTAAAGCTGGAGAAACTCCTATAATAGACTATACCCTGGCTTAAAATAAGATAATTAAAAGCTCTCAGAGATTTTACAAAAAATCTCTGAGAGCTTTATTATTCAATTTTATTATAAATTAGTCATTAACATTAAAGCGATTTTCTAGCTTATCCTCTGCTGAATCCAGCTTATTTTCCAGAGAATCTATTTCAGAATCATACTTTGTAAATTGCGAACGGGATAAAGCTCCAGTCTTATAAGCTGCTTCTATTTTGTCTTCTACAGCATCAACCTTATCCTCTGCTGTATCAATGAGCCTTTCAGCATTATATAGCTGGGTAGCCATCTCTTGCTCAGAGCCAGAGGGAGTTATCTTATCAACCTGAGCAACAGTGTCATTAACAAGAGTTCTTGCCTCCGCTAATCCATAGTCTGAGGAGGCACTCTGGTTTCCAGTGTTTCCAGAATTATTATTGTTTGAAGCTCCTGGGTTATTTGAGGTTCCTGTGTTGTTCCCAGCGGTATTATTAACACCAGAATTACCCTTGCTAGTAGCATTATTACTGTTGCTTCCTGTGGTTGATCCACCTGCTCCTGATACACCACCAGAATTAGAGGTCACTCCTCCACCACTTGCATTATTATCTATATTACTTCCAGCATTATCGGTGGCATCTATGGTATTCCCTGCTCTATCATTGATCCCTGTACCATTATTATTTCTATTAGTACCCTGTGCAGTATTATTACCATTGGTATTGTCACCTGTTCCATTGGTATTTCCATTAGTGCCACAAGCTGATAAGGTGATTCCTGCTGCTATAATAAGTGAAAGTAAAGCTAATTTTTTCATCAATATTCCCTCCTTGAGAATAGTTATTTTGTGAATACAAAATGAAAGCTATGGAATTATAAAGTGTATAAATAGTATTCTCTAAAAGGGAAAAAAATAATTATCATTAGCACTTGAAAATTTTTCTAGTAGATAATATAATAAAAGCATAACCCCCCTCGGGGGGGGTGGGGTATGGAGGTGAATATATGAATCCAGAGAGAGCAAAGGCACTTCAATTATTAAAGGTCTGTAGAGGTCAGATAGATGGTGTAATTAAAATGATTGAGAACGATCGATATTGTATAGATATATCCAATCAAATAATAGCATCTCAGTCTCTACTAAAAAAAGCTAATCAACAAATATTAAAACAGCATATGCAGTGCTGCGTTAAGGATGCTATCACTGCAGATAGCGCTGATGAAAAAATTGATGAGATGCTAGATATACTAAACAAACTGCTAGAAAAGTAATTTTGACTTTAAATATATCCAAGGAGGTTTGTACTATGAAAAGTAAAACCTATAAAATAGAAGGAATGACCTGTGCAGCCTGTTCTAGAGCAGTTGAACGTGCCTTTAGAAAGGTAGAGGGTGCAGAGGAGGTTTCTGTTAATTTAGCCACAGAAAAAATGAATATAAACTTTGATGAAGAAAAGTTAAAGGAAGAAGACATACTAAAGACTGTAGAAAAGGCAGGCTATAAGGC
>JAEXSY010000166.1 GCA_023440105.1 Bacillota bacterium | reverse complement strand
CTTCTGCAGAAGGCTTCTTAAGTTTTTCTGATAAATCCTTAACAGTGATTGTTTCTCCTATTTCTAAAACAGAAACAGATTCTTCTTCTTCCATATCTTCAGAATTATCACTTCTTGAATCATTTTTATTTCTTTTCTTATTTCTCTTAAAGGGTTTATTAACCTCTTCTGCTAAAATCTCCTCGTATTCATCCACTATAGTTTTATTTCCTTCTTCCTCAGAAACTTTAGTGGGTTCCTTATCGTTAAGTAACTCTTTTATTAACTCTGCATCTTCATCTTCTATGACACTCATGTGGTTTTTTACTTCAATACTAAACTCATCCATAAGCATAGTTATTAAATCCTTGCTTGATATTCCAAGCTCTTTTGCCAATTCATACACTCTGATTTTTGACAAATACTTCACCCCCGTTTAGCTTTTTGTTTGTGCGTCTTCTGCTAAAGAGATAAGCTTTTTTGCTAAATTTGCATCTGTTACACAAATTATCTTTACCTCTTGGCGACCTAAAGCCATTCCTAATTCCTCTTTAGAATAAGCTTTAATTTTTGTAATGTTTTTAACATCACAATAATTTGTAAATTTTTTTTCTGAGTTTGAGGATAACTCTTTTGACATTATTACTAAATATATCTTCTTTTTGTTCATTATTCCTAATGAGTTATTATATCCTTCAATGAGGTGTCCAGACTTTTTGGCCAGGGATAGGAAACGTAAAAAGTTATCCATTAGTAATCTGCTCTTTCAAGTTAGCATATATTTCTTCACTGACATTTGTCTCTAGGTTTTTGTTGATCCTCTTAGACTTAATAGCCTTTTCTAGACATTGAGCATCTCTGCAGATATACGCTCCTCTTCCAGGCTTTTTACCAGTTAAATCAACACTTAATATTCCTTCAGAATTTTTTACTATTCTTATGAGCTCTTTTTTAGGCTTCATTTCCATACACCCATTGCACATTCTCATAGGTACCTTCTTTACTTTCATTACCTCACCTCTTTAAAAAGGTTATTATTGAGCTTGTGAACTGTTCTTGATATCTATCTTCCATCCTGTGAGCTTTGCTGCAAGTCTTACATTCTGACCTTCTTTTCCAATAGCAAGAGATAACTGATTGTCATCTACTATTACCTTTGCAGACTTATTTTCTTCATCGATGGTTACATCTAAAACCTTAGCTGGGCTCAGAGCATTTGCAATGTATTCCTCTGGCAGCTTACTCCATTTTATGATATCAATCTTTTCATTTTTTAATTCGCTAACTATATTTTGTACTCTAATACCTTTTGGTCCAACACAGGCTCCCATAGGATCAATTTCTTCATCTTTTGAATAAACAGCAATTTTTGTCCTTGAACCTGCTTCTCTAGATATACTCTTTATTTCAACAATTCCTTCATATATCTCAGGAACCTCCAATTCAAACAGTCTCTTGACTAACCCAGGATGAGTTCTTGACACTACTACTTGTGCACCCTTAGAAGTGTTTTTAACCTCTACAATATATAACTTTAATCTTTCGTTAAAATTATAATCTTCTCCAGGCATCTGTTCATTTGTTCCTAGAACAGCTTCTATCCTTCCAAGATCTACAAAAACATTTCCTTTATCCTTTCGGATAACAGTTCCTGAAATAATATCATATTCTTTTTCTATAAATTCATTATATATGATATTTCTTTCAGCTTCCTTTATTCTCTGTATAACTACTTGCTTTGCAAGCTGAGCAGCAACTCTTCCAAAAGTCCTAGGTGTAACCTCAAGCTCAACTACATCTTCTATTTCATACTTAGGATTGATGGCTTTTGCTTCTTCTAAAGAAATTTCTGTTACATCATCATAAACTTCATCTACCACATTTTTGCGAGAGTATACATGGATTTCTCCATTTTCTCTATTCATTGTTACTCTTACATTCTGTGCATTACTGCCTGTGTTTGCATAATTCTTTTTGTAGGCAGCCACTAGTGCATCTTCAATTGTTGTGAATAATAGCTCTTCGCTTATACCCTTTTCTTTAACAATTTCTCGTAATGCACCAATAAATTCCTCATTCATCTTAATGCCTCCTCATGAAAAATCCTCTTCAATATTTACTGATTTAATCTTATCCAGTGGTATACTTATTGGTTTATTATCTATAAGAGCTATTATTTCTTCTGAGTTATAATGCTCTAATATTCCAATCATTAATTTTTTGCCATCTATTGGCTTTGATGTGTTAATCTTTACCTTCTTATTTATATTATCAAGGAAGTGTTTTTCAGTATAAAGGAATCTATTTATTCCTGGTGATGAAATTTCTAAATAATACTGATCCTTAATAGGGTCCTTTTCATCTAAAGCAACACTAACAGCTCTGCTAACCTTTTCGCAATCTTGAAGGGAAATTCCAGATGGTGTGTCAATATATATTCTGAGATAATATTCGCCGTTTTCTTTTACGTATTCTAAGTGATATAATTCATAGTGCATATCTTCTACAATATTACGCACTATTGACTCTACTTCTTTTAAAAGTCCTTCAATCTTCATTATAAACCTCCTTTGCTTTCAATTGAAGCTAGTATACTGTTTATTATTTCCTATAATCAATTTTATTAGTATAGAATAATTAAATGTGATATTACCTTGGATACAAATAGAAAGAGCGGGTTTGAGCCCACTCTTAATAAACGCATACTATAAAATAAATAATCTATAAGGCTATAATAACACAGTGAATATCATAATACAAGTGTTATTTAATAATTAGCCAAATATAGACAATTGATTCTCTTATTACATAATTCAGAAAATATCTAAATAAAACTACATATTTTCTATTTCCCTAATTAGTTCATCTACAACAATTTCTTCTTTCACTTTTTTAATAATTTCACCCTTTTTAAATATTAAGGCTTCCTTTTTACCTCCAGCAATACCAATATCGGCTTCTCTTGCCTCTCCTGGGCCGTTAACTATACAGCCCATTATAGCGACCTTTATATTCTTCTGACAGTCTTTTAGTCTTTCTTCCACTTCCCTAGCTATACTTATTAAATCAATTTCTGTTCTCCCGCAGGTAGGACAAGAAATAAATTGAATACCTGACTGTAAAAGCCCTAATGATTTAAGAATTTCCTTTCCTACTTTCACTTCCTCAATAGGACTTCCGGTTAAGGAAACTCTGATAGTGTCACCAATACCCTGTGCTAGTAAGGCACCTATTCCTATAGAGGATTTTATAGTTCCTCTCCATAAGGTACCTGCTTCTGTTACTCCTAGGTGAAGAGGATAGTCAGCTTTTTCTGACATAAGCTTATAGCTTTCAATCATCATAGGAACATCAGAGGACTTTATGGATATTATAATATCCTTAAACCCTAAGCCTTCTAAAATGTCAGCATGACCTAATGCACTTTCTACTAAAGCTTCGGCAGTTACTGTTCCATATTTATTAAGAAGCTTCTTTTCCAGTGAGCCACTATTAACTCCTATTCTAATAGGAATACCTTTATCTAAGGCTGCATAAGCAACTTCTCTAACCCTATCAATGCTCCCTATATTACCTGGATTAATCCTTAAAGCAGATACACCAGATTTAACTGACTCTAAGGCTAATCTATAATCAAAATGTATATCAGCTACCATAGGAATATTTATCTGTCCTATTATATTTTTTAAAGCCCTAGCTGCCTCCATATCAGGAACTGCACTTCTAATAATATCACAACCAGTTTTTTTAAGCTCATTTATTTGATAAACTGTAGCAGCAACATTCCTAGTATCAGTGTTAGTCATTGACTGAACTGTTATGGGGGAATCTCCTCCCACATATAAGTTTCCTACTTTTATTTTTCTAGTTTGTTTTCTTTCCATGAGTACCTCTCTTACAGTGCAATTGGGAACAAAATATCCTTAATAGTCACTAAAATCATTAATAAAAATAATATTGAAATTCCAACTAAATTTGCTGCCTGAACTATTTTGTCACTTACTTTTCTTCTAGTAATAAGCTCTATTAAGAGAAATAAAAGCCATCCTCCATCTAAAGCTGGAAAAGGAATTAAGTTGAATATCGATAGCTGAACGCTGAGCATAGCTGCCAGGGATAACAGGTTCCAAATACCCGCTTTTGCTGCAGCACCTGAAATCCTAATAATAGATACAGGACCACCTACATCATTTAAACTGGCTTTACCAGCGAAGATAGTTTTAATAGAATAAACTACCTGATTAATGGTTGATACTGATTTCTTAAAGCCCTCTACTAATGACTCACCAAGCCCTGGTTTTTCCTCTAGTGTAGCAGCAATACCTATTTGATATGCCTCTTCATCTTTATTGAATTCTGGTGTAATAGTGGTTTTATAATCCTGACCCTGCCTTGTATATTTTATTTCTACAGGGGAACCTCCTGACATAAATACATGTAGAGTGAAATCACTCCAGGTCCATACCTTATTAGAATTTATTTCCGTTATAACATCACCAGATTTTAGTCCAGCTGCAGCTGCTGGGCTATCTGCAATAACTTCTTTGATGTTAGATTTAACATATCCATTAGCTAGTGTTACCATAGAAAATAAAAATATTGCTAAAAGGAAGTTCATTATAACTCCTGCGGCAACTATACTTATCCGCTGAAGAGGCTTTTTGCTCATAAATGCTTTAGGATCTCCAGTATCCTCTTCTTCACCATACATTTTTACATAACCGCCTATGGGAAAGAGTCTTATTGAATACTGTGTTTCTTTACCTTGAACTTTTTTTAGCTCTGGTCCCATACCTATCGAAAATTCTTCAACTTTAACATTATTAACCTTAGCCATAATAAAATGACCCAACTCATGAATGGTTATAAGTAAGCCTAAAACTAATAAAGCAATGATTATATACATACAAGCCTCCTAAAATATTTTGCCATAAATAAAATCTTTTACTTCTTTATCAGCTTCTATTATTTTGAAAACTGATAATGGTTCTGAATAGGAAAATGTGTTCAGGGCATCCTCTATTAATTCTGATATATTAATAAATGAAATTTGTCTTTTCAAAAATAAGTCTACAGCTGCTTCATTGGCTGCATTTAAAATAGTAGGATAGTAAGAGCCCTTTTTACCGGCTTCATAGGCTAGGTCTAAGCACCTAAAGGTACTTCTAGCAGGCTTTTCAAAGGTTAGTTTTCCTATTTGGAATAAATCTAACTCTGGAACAAAGCGTTTGTCTCTGATAGGATAGTTGAAAGCATATTGTATTGGGAGTATCATATCAGGCATACCTAATTGAGCAATTACACTGCCATCAGTATACTGAACCATTGAATGAATAATACTCTCAGGATGAACTATAACCTCAATAGAATCATAAGGGCAATTGAATAACCAATGAGCTTCTATGACTTCAAGACCTTTGTTCATTAAGGTTGCAGAATCTATTGTGATTTTCTTTCCCATATTCCATTTGGGATGCTTTAATGCTTCCTCCAGACTCACCTTACTTAAATCTTCGAAGGTTTTTCCTCTAAAAGGACCACCAGAAGCAGTTAACAATATCTTACTTAAGGATTTTATATCATTTCCCTGAAGACATTGAAATATCGCACTGTGCTCAGAATCTACAGGTAAGATTTTTACATTATTCTTTTTTGCCTCCATAGTAACAATTTCTCCTGCTACTACTAAGGTTTCTTTGTTAGCCAGGGCTATGTTTTTACCAGCTCTTATTGCTTCTATAGTAGGTACTAACCCCACCATTCCAACTACTGATGTTAAAACCGTTTGAGCCTCAGGAAGAGTAGATATTTTTGTTAATCCTTCTATACCATAATATACGTTACATTTTATGTTTTTTTCTCTTAAAATATTTGTAATTGAATGGTAACTTTCATTATCTGTGACAGCTACATGTTTGATAGAGAACTCATTAATTATTTCTAAAAGCCTAGGAACATTTTTATGTGCGGATACACCAACTATATTATATTTATCTTTATTTAATCTAATCAGCTCAATAGCTTGGGTTCCAATCGAACCAGATACTCCAATAATGGATATATTAATCATTATAGCCTCCTAATTAAATATTATTTCTTTTGTGATTATTACATATAAGGGTCCTAAAAGTATACCAGTAACTCCAAATACTTGAATACCTATGTATAAAGATAGAATTATTACTAAAGGATGAATACTGAATTTATCCCCTATATATTTAGCCTCTAAAAGCTGTCGTATAATATTAACCAATGCATAAAGGCATATTAATCCCACTGCAGTAATATAATCTTTTACTAATATATTGTATATTATTAAAGGTGCAAATACAATAACAGTTCCAACATAGGGCAGAATATCTAAGATACCGCAGATTATAGATAGGAGTATTCCATCAGGAATTCTTAGAATTAAAAAACCTATCATAGTCTGAAAAAGGGAAAAGAGTACTAAAATTATCTCCAAGGTAAATATTTTTTTTATATTTTTAGTGCTTTCTTTTATTTTATTAATAAAACTACTTGATAAGAATAATTTTACAAACTTAATGAATTCCTCCCTGTCTGAAAGTAAAAAAAATACTGAAATGTTGCTAATAAAGTAAGTTATGAGAGCTTCTCCAGTAAAGGCTGCGCTTTTTAATACTAAAGGATTGGCAATAGAGCTTAGATTCCCCCATAATATATCAATATTAAAGTTAAGCTTTAATATTATACTTTTAATTAGTATGTTATTGAGAAGACTAGTTATTAGCTTATCGACAGTAAAAATAATATACCCTCCTAAATAAATTAATGAGAAAACTAATACTATGTTTAATATTAGTAATGTGGCTAATGAGGTCAGATTATTAGATTTAAAAAAGCTTTTAAAATACCTGTATATAGGAAAGGCTATTATATAAAGAATAATTATAAAAATAATAGGAGTAAAATAGTTTCTAATAATGATATTAATGATAATAAATATAAAAATTATAAATATACAATATAATAACTTGAAGCCATTTTTCATTCTGCCCTCCATATATATCTTTATCTATTATATATATAAATAAAAAAACTGAAGATATGCACATAGACATACTTCAGCTTAAAAAATATTTAAAACTATATCCCTACTATAAAGGTTAAATAAAAGAATATAATAACGGAGGAATAAATAATACTATCAAACCTATCTAAAATACCACCATGTCCAGGAATTAAATTAGAATAATCCTTAACTTTAAAGTATCTTTTTATCGAAGAGGCAACAAGGTCACCAAACTGTCCCATAATGCCAGCTGCTGCACCTATTAGAAAAAAGTTAATTATGCCTATATTTATTGATAAATAAGGGGTTATAAGTATTCCAAAAATTCCACAACCTAAGATACTACCTAACCATCCGCCTATAGATCCCTCTATAGTTTTTTTAGGACTAACTTTAGGGCAGAGTTTTCTTTTACCCAAATAACGACCGCTATAATAAGCTGCTGTGTCACCTACCCAGGAGCTGATAAAAATAAGCCATACTAAAAGATTTCCACTAGGTTTCATATATATGTTTGATATAAGGC
>JAEXSY010000085.1 GCA_023440105.1 Bacillota bacterium | reverse complement strand
GGTATAGGATTATTTATTGCTTATGTAGGAGTAAAGTCAGCACATTTTATTAATTTTACTGGGGACGAAGTGGACAAGATTGCAGCTATTGGAGAAGGTGGCTTATTTGGAGATGTAGTTCCTGCTCTTGTGGATTTTAAAAATCCAATATCTCAATTAGCTCTTATAGGTTTAGTTATAACCGTTGTACTTATGATCATGAAAGTTAAAAGCGCTATTTTATTAGGAATACTTGCAACAACTGTAATTGGCTTATTTAATGGTGTTACTTCATTGCCTGATTTATCTAGCTTAGATTTTAGTATACCAAGCTTAAAGCCAACACTATTTAAGCTTGATATTCTAGGAATATTCTCAAATCCTGAAAAGACCTTTAGAGCAATAACCACGATTTTTGCTTTTTCTTTAACTGATACCTTTGATACTATTGGAACCTTTTTAGGAACAGGAAGAAAGTCTGGTATTTTCGATAAAGCTGATGAGGAATCTGTAGAGAAGGGTAGTGGAATGTCTTCTAAGCTTGAGAAAGCGCTTTTTGCAGATGCTACAGCCACCTCTATAGGTGCTTTATTAGGTACAAGCAATACTACTACCTATGTAGAAAGTGCTGCAGGTATAAGTCAGGGAGGAAGAACTGGTTTGACCTCCGTGGTAACAGGAGTTTTATTTCTGCTTTGTTTATTCATTGCTCCTATTGCTGGAATGGTTCCTGAGGCAGCCACAGCTCCTGCACTAATAGTAGTAGGTGTTTTGATGGCGGAATCTCTCATGAAAATAGATTGGACAGATCTTAGCATTGCAATTCCTGCCTTCTTAACTGTAAGTTTTATGCCATTTACTTATAGTATAACCACTGGAGTTGCAGCAGGCTTCATATTCTACTGCATAGGAAAGCTAGTAAAGAAGGAAGGCAAGGACATTCATCCTATACTATATATAGTGACCCTGCTATTTATAGCAAGTTATGTACTGAATGCCTTAATATAGGTTTTTGATATTTACGAAATATATACCTTATAAAAATAATAGTAAACTTAAGGATGGAGCTTCTCCATCCTTTTCTTGTTTCACTGTTGAAGGTATTTTGTATAACAACAGCAATACAGTGGAAATCTTCTAAAGTTTATTATAAGCTATAAATAGTTAATAAATATAAGATGCAGGAAGGGAGCGGGAATATGAACATAGTTTTGTTAGAACCTTTAGCAGTGAAGGGTGAGGTTATAGAGAAACTGTCAAAGAAGGCTGTAAATATGGGACATACCTTTAAGGCTTATGATAGTGTTGCTAAGGATGTAGAGGAATTAAAGAGAAGAAGCCGTGAAGCTGATATACTTATTATAGCTAATAATCCTCTGCCAGGGGATGTAATAAGAGAAGCAGAGAAGCTTAAATATATAGCTGTTGCCTTCACTGGAGTGGATCATGTGGATAAGGAAGCCTGCATAGAGAAAGGTGTGAAGGTATCCAATGCTGCAGGATACTCTACGGATTCCGTAGCTGAGCTTGCAATAGCTCTGATTATCGATGCCCTTAGAAATGTACTTCCTTGTGAGGAAAGAGTAAGAAGAGGAGGTACCAAAGAGGGGCTGGTGGGAACTCAGCTTAAAGATAAGACCGTTGGGATTGTAGGAACAGGAGCTATTGGTTTAAGAGTAGCAGAGCTATTAAAGCCCTTTAAATGCAAGCTGTTAGGCTATAGCAGGAGTGAAAGAGTAGAAGGAAAGAATTTGGGGATAGAATATGTATCCTTAGAGGAGCTTTTAAAGAAAAGTGATATAGTAAGCCTTCATGTACCTCTCAATGAAAATACTAAGAATTTGATAAATGAAGAGAGATTAAAGCTTATGAAGTCAACTGGAGTGCTTATTAACCTTGCTAGAGGGCCTGTGGTTGATAGTAAGGCTCTAGCTGAGGCTTTAAATCAGGATAGATTAGCCAAAGCCTGTATAGATGTTTTTGAAACTGAGCCTCCTATAGAAGAGAATCATCCTCTCCTTAAGGCTAAGAACACACTGGTAACACCTCATATAGCCTTTGCTACAGAAGAATCAATGATTATTAGAGCTGAGCTTACCTTTGATAATGTATATTCTTATTTAGAAGGCTGCATTAAAAATCAGGTAATATAAACTCAGGTATAAGAAAGTATTTAGCTTTGATTTACCTATTAAAATAACTGAAAAAAATAAATCAGCTCAGGTGATTATATAATAGAACCTGAGCTGTTTATTTACTAAGTAAATCATATTAAGTTATCTAATTTTCATAAAGCTTTTCACTGCCTGAATTTTTTTATCTCTTCATTAATAGAAAGCATTTTTTCGTCTAGATAGTTTGCTAGCTCTGCGCAATCCTTTAGCTGTTCAGTGATGTAGGAAGGAACTGTTTTTTCGAATTTATAGTAAATCTTATGCTCTAGGCTTGCCCAAAAATCCATGGCTATGGTTCTAAGCTGAACCTCTAGCTTTAGATATTCAACTCTATCAGAGAGAAATACTGGAACCTCTAAAAGAAGATGAAGGCTTCTGTAGCCGTTGGGTTTAGGAGATTTTATATAATCCTTTGCTTCGATAAGCCTTATCCCCTTAATACCACATATTAAATCGGAAAGGTTATATATATCAGAGTTAAAGGAGGTTATTATTCTTATACCTGCTATATCATAAATATGATCTCTGGCATTTTCTAAGGATATATCATAGCCCTTTCGAAGAAGCTTATCCTTTATACTCTCAGGGGTCTTGATTCTTGATTTTATATGCTCAATGGGGTTGTAGGCATGAATAAGCTGGAATTCCTCGTTGAGTATAGTGATTTTAGTATTCATTTCAGCTAATGCAAATTTATATAGAAGGAGAAAATCCTCCCAATCATAGGAACTATCCCTCGTAAGGATTTCGTTCAACATGTACTCACTCCTAAGGTTAATTTTATTGTAAAGGTAAACATACACAAATAGATTATACCACAATCAAATCCTTATAAGAAAAAAACTATAGAATTAATTTATTTTTTGTGTGGATTTTGCCAAAGCTGTTAATAGCTTTCTGGGTATGAGCTTGCTGCCATATACTAGAAGCTTATTAAGTATTCCTGGAATAATTATTGTCTTGCCCTTAAGCATCCCTTCATAACCACATAGTGCTACTGCTTTAGCTTCCATAACACCAAGGCTTACAAAATCGGATTTTTTCATTTCTGCCTTGGCCTGAAAACCAGTTTTTGTAGGTCCTGGGCAGAGGACACTGACCGTTACACCTGTGCCTTTAAGCTCTGAGGCAAGTGCTTCGCTGAAGGAGATAACATAAGCTTTTGATGCGTAGTAAGTGGCCATGTAAGGACCAGGCATAAAGCCTGCTGTAGAGGCAACATTTAATATTCTTCCTTTTCCATTTTCTAAAAGATGAGGGAGGAACAGCTTTGTCAGCTCTGTAAGAGCGCGGATATTTACATCTAACAAATTTATATCCTTTTCTAAAGAGATTTCATTAAATGGACCAAAGGAACCAACTCCTGCATTATTTATAAGGATGTTAATATTGATTCCTCTACTTATTATATGGGTATATATTTCTTTTGGGGCATCAGGATTTGCTAAGTCCTTAATTATCACTTCAACCTGTATACCGAATTTTTCCATCAAAGAAGCTTTTAACTGGTAAAGCTCTCTTTCTTTTCTTGCCACAAGTATTATATTGTTCCCGGCCTCCGCTAGCAGGTGGCATAGCTCTAATCCTATACCACTAGAAGCGCCGGTTATAAGGGTGTAATTCATAATTATCCTCCTGTGTCTAGACAATATGCTTCTAAGTATATTTAACTATTTTTTTGGGATGGAGGCAATTGTAATTTTATAGGACCGTGGACAAAAAAAACACTTTACCTATAGAAAAGTAAAGCGATAAGGTATTCATTTCTATTTCTTGCTTCTATGTGGCCTGATATGCCACTTTATAAGATTAAGCCACTTATCTCTTTCAGTAACTGTAAATTTATATACCTGCTTATCGGAGGTGGTAATCTTAATTCCATTATAAAGAGGAATAGGCTTTACAATATTAAAGGTATAGGACTTTTCGAAGGAAACAATATCTCTTAGGTTTAGTATCAAATTGTCCCTTTCAAAGTCTAAACCAGGGCCGGCAAAAATAAGCCTTCTATCTGTAAGTATTAGCTTACCCGGCTGCCTGTTTATTAAACTAGAATTAAAACACTTACCTTCTTTAATTATATCTTCGCCCTCCAATAAAATCACATTCATTACCATACACCCCTTCCTGGATTTGTTAAAGTGCTATAAAAGAAACAGGATACTCTTCTTATTATATAATAGCATCATATTATGATAAATTTACTGACTATTTTGTAAAAGTTATATAAAGTATAATTGTTACTACCTTTGAAAATAATTACATTTATCTTAACTCTTATGTTTCGCATCACTACTATAACAAAAATATTATCCTATTTAATTATCGCCCAATTTAGAAGAAAAATATTCCATTTTATGATAAAATTATTTTGAGGTGATAGATTTGAAAGGTAATAAGCATAAATTAGTTTTATTAGCGGTAATGAGTGTGTTGTTTTTAGCTCTTTTAAGCGGTTGCTCAAAGGGTGAAAAGCTTTCAAAGACTTTAGAGGCTTATAGGGAGGCTTGGGAAAATAAAAATTATAAAGAAATGTATTCTATGCTTTCTGAAGAGAGTAAGGAGTATATTACGGAAGATGATTTTGTTAATAGACATACAAAGATCTACAATGATATAGAAGCTGAAAATATAGCTATAAATTATCCGGATTTAAAAGAAGTGGATAAGTATGAAGAGGAGGCAGGCAGTCTAAGTTTCTCTGTTTCTATGGATACAATTGCAGGGAAGATTGAGAGTGACGACTATAGTTTTCTATTAACGAAGAAAAAAGATGAGGACAAGTGGAAAATTTCCTGGAAGGAAAATCTCATATTCCCTGGAATGGATGAAGAGGATACCGTTGGGATAACAACAACTTCAGCAAAGAGAGGTGGAATCTTAGACAGAAATGGAGAAGCCCTAGCTGTTAATGGTGAGGTTGCCCGTATACAGGTGCGTTA
>JAEXSY010000077.1 GCA_023440105.1 Bacillota bacterium | reverse complement strand
GCTCCCTGGAGGGCCTTTTCTCTTTCAAGACAGAGATCCCTTATGGATTTAAGCTCCTGATTATAGTTCTTTATATCCTCTTCTAAAGCATTAATTTCCTTATCAGAAAGCTTATAGCTTGAATATTCCTCCCTATCCTGGAAGCCCTGAAGCCTTAAGGCCTCCCTAAGCTCAGTATCAGCTAAAATAAGCTCCTCCTTAGCCTTATAAAGAGCCTCCTCTCGAGTTCTTATATTCCCTTCAAGAGCTGACTTTTCATTTACTGCTGCATTATAAGCCTCTTGAGCTTTTTTAAAGTTCTCCTCAAGAATATTTAGTTCTTCTTCCTTCTCAATTATAACCTTCTGAAGCTGCGTTAAGGAGCTTATCCCTTGAGGAAGAGACTTTTCTAAACGACTTAAGATTTCTTTTTCTCTTTCATAGCTGGAGTAAGCTGAAAGATAACTTTCCTCCAGGGCCTTTTTCTCTTCCTCTAAGGCTCTCAGCTTTATCTTTAAGGCTTCTTCCTCCTTTATAGCCTGAGAGAGAAGCTTGTCCTGCTTACTTAGCTCAGCAATCTCTAGCATAAGACTTGAAAGGTTACTCTTAGCATCCTGAAGCTGACTATTTATATTATCTATAAGCTCCTCCTTAGGCAGGGACATGATATCTATAGTAAGCTTAGGACTTATCTCCTTTTTAAGCTCCTCCACATATCTTCCCTGTTCACTTCCCTTTTCTCTAAGTCCAGCTAATTCATTAAGAAGCTCATTGAAGTCCTTATTATTATTCTCATAGATTATCTTTGCTTTTTTAAGCTCCTCCTCTGAAGGAATATCCTTCCCTTTCTTTGCAGGAGATGGATGATGAGTAGAACCGCAAACAGGACAGGGTCTTCCTTCCTCCAGCTCTTCTCCTAAAATACCAGCTTGTCCCTTTTTAAAAGCTAAATCTAAGGTATCATAAAGCTCTTTGGTCCTTAGGTATACCTCCTCTTTACTCTTGCAGAGATTTCTTCTTTCAGAAAACTCCTTTCGAAGGGCAAGAAGTCTATCCTGCTCCTGATAAAGCTTTAGTAGCTTGCCTTCTAATTCTTCAACTTCCTTATAATGATTTTCCTTTATAACAAGCTCCTTGGGCACACCTTGATGCTTTAAAACAAAGTCACCAAGGGTAACCAGCTCCTTACTGCTTCTATCTATAAGCTGCTGCTTTGTATCCCTATCTCTCTTAAGCACCTCATAGGTCCTTTGTATATTATTTATATTAAGCTTCTTTCCCTCATACTCTTTTACTGAGGCTATATCCTTTTTAAGCTCCGCTATACTTTCTCCAAGAGCCTTTCTATAATCCTTAAGCTCTTCCTGTTCCCTGAGCTTCTCCTCCCTGAGACTAAGTACCTTCAGGGCATTATCAAGGCTTTCTCTATCCTTTTGTAAAGCTCCTTCACACTGCTCTTTATAAAGGCTTCTAGAGGATAGATAATCTTCCTTACCTTTTAAGCTTAATGCCTTTTTACATCTTTCCAATCTATATTCCTGGGCGTAATAGCTTTCCTTTTTATCTTCTAATTCTCTCTTTTTATCCCTGAGAATACCGAGAGCCTTTAGTTCTTTATTAAGGTTTGTCCCCCTGGTTATATCCTGAGAAATAGAGGCAATCTCCTCTTCTTTTTTATGAATAAGCTCTATAAGCTCCTGCCTTATTATCTTATCCTCGTCAATAAGTTTATCTGACAAAATCAAAAGCTCCGGTATATTTATCACTTCTCCAGAGGTGAGCTTTAAGAATTCTTCATTTCCCGGGAAAGAAATGCCCTTTACAAAAGCTCCTCTCTGCTCCTTAAGAGACTTAATCTTATTTTCTAGCTCCTTTGCTCCTAGGTCCAGCTTCTCCTGAATCTTTAAAAAGCCATAGGTTCCAAAAACCCTTCTGAATATCTCTTCTCTGTCCTTGCTGTTAGAGCTTAGAAGCTCACGAAA
Organism: Bacillota bacterium; assembly: GCA_023440105.1. Classification (GTDB taxonomy): domain Bacteria; phylum Bacillota; class Clostridia; order Clostridiales; family Clostridiaceae; genus JAEXZL01. Next base: position 11,438 of record JAEXSY010000077.1, on the reverse strand, counting down.
TTCCCCTTGAGGTATCATTACTATCTGCTTAAACTGCTCATAGCTTATTCCAAAGAGCTCCTGAACCTTCTTATTTACCTCAGTAACTCCTGTGTATACCTTACCCTCAGGAGTCATTAATTCCGCATCGGACTTCTGCTCTGTATATCCATCCCCTTTACGTTTTTTCTTCTGCTGCTGGGGTGTTCTTTTTATATAGTATTCCTTACCTTTAAGTAAGAAGGAAAGCTCTACATAGGTTATTCTATCCTCCTCTGCAAAGTCACTCCTAAAATTTTCACTTTCTCTATCCCCTCCGCTGGCCTTTCCATATATGGCAAAGGAAATAGCATCAAAAATAGTAGTCTTACCAGCTCCTGTAGGGCCAGTAATTAAGAAAATTTTCTTATCCTTTAAGAGAGTAAAATCAACAATTTCCTCTCCTGCATATGGGCCAAAGGCCGACATTGTTAGCTTTAAGGGCCTCATAGAACCCCTCCTATTCCTCTTTTTCTACCTCTTCTATTATGTGGGAAAGGATATTCACCTTTTCCTCATTCAATTCCTTTCCTGTTATACCCCTATAAAAATCACTAAAGAGCTCCAGCTTTGTCTTCATCTTAAAATCTTCTCCTGGGGCAGTCTTTATCTTATCCTCTCTTTTTACCGAGTTTTCTCTAGTGAGGAGCATTATATTAGGATATACTGCCCTAAGCTTACCTATTGGGTCTATAAGCTCTCCCTCATCGGTGAGTATAACATTTATGTAATCCTCTTGGTTGGTCCCTTTATAAACCTCCGGTTTAATAAGCTCTATAAGGTCTCCCTTAATTTTTCTTAAATCCCTTTTAGGTACAAGCTCCCTGTGCTCTATGGTAGCCTTTCCTTCATGGTCTAAATTAACTATTGTAACTCCCTTTTTATGATTAACCTCAGTAAAGGAGTATTTTAGAAGAGATCCTGAATAACGGATATTATCCTGACCTACCCTCTGTGGACCATGGAGGTGTCCTAGAGCCGTATAGCTAAAGGAGGAAAAATTATCTGCCCTGACATATTCAGTGCCTCCGATAGAAAGCGGCCTTTCTGATTCACTGGTCTCTGGCTCCTCTCCACCTACTACAAAGCCATGATATATCATAACGCTTCTTTCATTTATATCTCTATTCTTATTTATATTTTCAACAAGGGTCCTGACGGCATCCTCATGACACTTAATCTCCTTATCCTCATAAAGCTCCCTAACAACTGCTGGATCCGCATAAGGCATAAGATAAAAAGAGACAGGACCAAATTCATCCTCTAAAACTACCCTGCTTACTTCTTTTTTTAGAACTCCTTCAATATAAAGTCCCTTAGAATATAGAAGAGAGCTTCCAAAGCCTACTCTTTCAGGACTATCATGATTCCCTGCTATAGCCAGGATAGGTATCTTTAAATCCAGGGTTATCCTGCAGAATATCCTATCTAACAGCTCTACAGCCTCCACAGGGGCCACAGAGCGATCGTATATATCCCCAGCTATAACTAAAGCATCAGGCTTTTCCTCCTCTAAAAGGCTTATAAGCTGTGAAAGAATATAATCCTGATCCTCTGTCATATGAAATTCATTAACTATTTTCCCTATATGCCAATCCCCTGTATGGATAAACTTCATTTTTCTAATCACCCTAACCAATATATTTATTTTTAATTATAACAAAAAATGCCTTGTAAAGCTTAATAAATCGCTTTACAAGGCAATGAATATTTTTACCTATTTTCCACTAATTACTTCTGATTTTCAGCCTTATGCGGCATAAAGCTCCACCAGCTTCAAAATTACCTTATAAGCTTTTTCCATAACCTCAAGGCAGGCATATTCATACTTACCGTGATAATTTTCTCCACCGGTAAATAAGTTTGGAGTAGGAAGTCCCATATAAGATAATCTAGCACCATCAGTACCGCCTCTTATAGGTACAATTCTAGGAGTAACTCCTACCTCCTTCATGGCTTTTTCGGCATTTTCTACGATATGCCATACTGGCTCAATCTTTTCCTTCATGTTTCTGTAGCTTTCCTTAATTTCTACCTCTACGGACCCTGGATGATACTTTTTGCTAAGAGCTTCTCCGATTTCCTTCATCTTTTCATTTCTAGCCTTAAAGCTATCCTCAAAGAAATCTCTGATGATAAACTTCATTACCGTAGTCTCCTCATCTCCAGAAATGGAACCAAGATGATAAAAGCCCTCATAGCCTTCTGTATTTGCTGGGATCTCATTAGGAAGCATATTTAAAAATTCATTAGCAACGAGCATAGAATTTATCATTTTATTCTTAGCGGAGCCTGGATGAACATTTCTTCCGTGAATTGTAACGGTAGCCCCTGAGGCATTAAAGTTCTCACATTCCAGCTCTCCCTCAGGGCCACCATCTAAGGTATAGGCAAGATCAGCGTTAAAGTATTCTACATCAAAGAGATCTGCTCCCTCTCCTATCTCCTCATCAGGAGTAAAGCCTATCTTTATAGTTCCATGCTTAAACTCAGGATGAGTCATAATATACTCAGCAGCTGTGATGATTTCAGCTATCCCTGCCTTGTCGTCTGCTCCTAAAAGTGTAGTTCCATCGGTAGTAATTAAGGTCTTTCCTTTATAGCCAGAGAGCTCTGGAAAATCCTTAGGTGAAAGTACAATGTTCAGGTCCTTATTGAGAACAATATCTCCTCCATCATAATCCTTAACTACCTGAGGCTTAACATCCTTTCCTGACATATCCGGAGAAGTATCCATATGTGCTATAAAGCCGATGGTTGGAACCTCCTTATCTATGTTAGAAGGAATAGTGGCATAAACATAGCCATGGTCAGATAGCTTTACCTCTTCTATTCCTAAATCCTTAAGCTCCTGATAAAGCATCTTAGCTAGTACCAGCTGATTTGGAGTACTGGGGGTAGTTCCTGTACTGTCATCAGAGGTAGTCTCCACTTTAACATATTTTAAAAATCTTTCTAATAACTCTGTCATAAAATCACTCCTTAAAAATTCCTTGATAGTATAAATTATTTTTTTCCAATATTCTTACATTAATTAAATATTATCATAATTTTAGAATAATCACTAACAATTTATAATATTAACTTCTTGGCATGTTTAAATACGTAAATATTTGTCCATAATCCCTAATAAATAGTAAATATATTCTTAAGGAGGAATTATTTTGGAGGATAACTTTAATAGTAGCTCAGATAATCTTTTTAAAGGTCGAGAAAAATTTAAGCTCACAGGGAGACTCATAGCAGAGATAGCTATTGCTATTGTATTTGTTGTGATTGCTATAAGCGCTTTTACCTACAAGGGCTATCTAAAATCCTATGGAAGCCTTATAGGTGAGGGTAAGTTTTCTGAAGCCAAAGAGCTAAAGGAAGGGTCAAATAAACTCAATCCCTTTAAGGCATTACTTTTTGAAGAGGATAATACCGTAGTACTAAGCTCCTACCTATATTCCTTAAAGGACAGCTATAGTTCGGAGCTTCTCTCTGAAGAAAGTTTTTTAAATATTATAGAGGAGCTTAAGCCTCTCGCAGAGGATGATAGAATTCTTTCTGTATTTAAAAATAACCTTCCCACAGTAAAAGAAGGACAGGAGCTCTATAATAAAGCTATGGGTTATTATAAGGATGAAAATTATCCCGAAGCCATAAGCGTAATCGCCAAAATCTCACCTTATGCTGATGTATATAGTAAGAGTCAGACACTTAAAGCTAATGTACTTGTAGAGTATAAGTCTCAAGTATTAAAAACAGCAAAGGAATTAGAGAAGAAGGAGTATTTCACTAAGGGTATAGAAGAGCTTCAAAAGTACCTGACTATATACCCTGGAGACCAGGATATAATTTCTGAGATAAAGAATCTAGAAAAGCTAAGAGCAGATTATTTAAGCAAGCAAACAGGGGCTACTGCTCCTGTTTCTTCATCTATATCCACTCTCACAGCACAAAATATAGCTCTCATGACCACTCCTGCCTTAGAAGCCTATATCAATACCTTAGGAATAGAGAGTAAAACTCCCTATTCAGCCTGGATAAATACTCCTAATCAAACAACCTACATATTTCATAAGGAAAAGAATAAATGGAGTCTTTTAAAGAGCTATCCCTGTTCCACAGGAAAGGAGAATTATGAAACTCCAAAAGGGGTGTTTACCATGAATGGAGACCGAGGACCTTCCTTTGTCAATGAAGAATATAAGGATGGTGCCAAGTACTGGACTAGGTTTAATGGAGTTTATCTATTCCACTCCGTAACCTATGACGTAGACTTTAAGGACATAAAGGATAGCATTCTAGGAGAACCAAGATCTCATGGCTGTGTGAGACTCAAGGATGAGGATGCTAAGTGGATTTACGAGAACCTACAGAAGGGTACCACTGTAATAGTCGTATAAAGACTTTTAACAGCTTTATATTTCTTTACTGAGAAGCTTAATTAAGTTCAAAAGCACATTTGTCGAATTTTAAAGTTCTATATTGAAAACGGTAATATTCTGAGGTATATTTTCCTTAGAATATTATTTTTTTATGCGATAAAATAACTTTTTCTATGGTTATACTTGTAGGAGAGATTGTTATGTTGTTATTTACTTTTGTTTTTGAGGATTCCCCTCCCCTTATAAATAATAGAATAAAGATAGACGAAACCTTAATTAAGAGAATAGGCCAGGATGACAAAAATGCTTTCAGAGACTTTTATGCCCTCACAGAAAGAACCCTCTATGGATATATACTATCCCTTGTTAAAAATCCAGAAGACACTCTAGATATTCTCCATGATACCTACATAAAGATAAGAGCATCTGCTCACCTATATAAGCCTATGGGAAAGCCTCTGGCATGGATTTTTACCATCGCAAGAAATCTATCCATGACTAAACTATCAAGGGATAATAGAGCCTCTGGAGAGCTTCCTATGGGCATGGAAAACAGCCTCACCTTTTCCTATGTAACAGACCCTGAGGATAGGCTTGTTTTAGAAAGTGCTCTCAGCATCCTTGAAGAGGATGAGAGAACCATAATAATACTCCATGCCGTGTCAGGACTGCGTTTTTCAGAAATAGCACAGAATCTATCTAAACCTATTTCCACAGTAATGTCTAGGTATCATCGGGCATTAAAAAAGCTTAGAAATCACATTAAGATTTAGGGAGGTACAGACCATGAATTCAATTGAAGATAAATTAAAAAGAGCAATAAATCAGGCTCCCTATCTGGATGTGGAAAAGCTTTTAGAGGAACCCGTGCGAAAAATGGAGGCCCATGACTATATAACCAGACAGGAGCTGCCAAGTAGAATTAGTAGCAGAAGACTATCACCAGTTTTTGCCTTTTGTGCCTGTCTTGTCTTTGCTATAATTTCATACTTATATGTATTTACCCTTCCCTACGGACACGTGGCTTTAGATATTAACCCTAGCTTCCAGCTAACCATGAATCGATTGAGCTCTGTAATCACACTGGAGGCTCTAAATGATGATGGAGAGGAAATCCTAGAGGCTGCTGATATTCAGGATAAAGATATGAAGACTACTCTCATTGCAATTCTGAATGCCATGATAGAAAAAGGCTATCTATCCTCTGAGGATAACGCTATACTAGTTTCCGTAGATAATAAATCCTCAAAAAAAGCTAAGGCTATAATGGAAGAGGTAGACCTGATAATTAAAGAATACCTAGCCTCCCACAGCATCAGCTCAGAATTGAAGGAAAAAATCATCACTGACAATGAAGAGAAGAAGTCAGCAGCTAAAGATCATGGAATGTCTGCAGGAAAACTGGAGCTTATCTATGAGATTATGGAGGATAACCCTTCCCTTTCCTTCGACTATCTATCAGGGCTTTCCTTAAAGGAGCTTATTCTTCTAGAAGAAAAGTATGATGAGTTAGAAGATGAAAGAGAAGATGATGACGATGAAGAGCAAGAGGATGATGATAAAGACCTCGATGAGCATGACGAAGACGATGAGGATGAGGATGACGAGGATGATAAGGATCATCACAGCGATGATGAGGACGATGACGATGATGATAATGATGACCACAGTGACGATGATGAAGACGAGGACGATGACTAAAAATCATATACCAGACTTTGTATAAAGCTCCCATGCTATTCTTGGAATATAAATAAATATAATGCTTTTATAGCTAAATAAGCTGCCCTATAAATATGAAATGATCCAATTGATATATAAGTATGCTCTTCTATCTATCAATTAGTGTTCACTTCAAAACCTAGGGCAGCTTTTTATTATGCTTTCAAAGCTCTTATTTTAAAACTTGATAATTATAGTTACATAAAAACAAAGTAAAAATCAAATTAAATCCTTAGAAAAAGTATCTCCACAAAAAAATCCTAAAAAAATTATTTTTTTTACAAAAACCTGCGATAAATATCTCATCTCATGAGTTAATATAGTGAACCGGGTAAAAAAAGATAAAAGGAGTGATGATTAAATGATAAAAAATAAAACTCATAAACTAATAATCACCGCCACTATAGCAGCTACCCTTTGTATAGGAGGAAGCGCTTACTTCTTAGCTTCTGCTAACAATAGCTTTACTAATAATAAAGATGTGAATATTTCAAGCAGCACCTCTAATGAAGCTGCAACAGAAATAACCGCTGAGGAAGCAAAAAATATCGCCCTAGAAAAGGCGGGCGAAGGCTACACTGTAAAGGAAATTGAACTAGATAAAGATTTATTAAAAAGTGAATATGAATTAGAGCTAAGAAATGACACCTATGAAATTGACGCTGAAATTAACGCCTCCACTGGTGAGGTAACTAAATGGGACATAAAAACTCATGATGACCATAAGGTTCCTCTTAATGTCAATAATAGTACATCCTCTGAAGCTATCTCTTCTCAAAAGGAAATAATCACTGAATCAAAGGCTAAGGAAATTGCTCTAGCTAAGGCTGGAAATGGCTATACTGTTACTTCTTTAGAACTGGATAGAGACGACAATGAACTAAACTATGACATAGAGCTAAAAAACGGAACCTATGAGATTGATGCTGAAATAGATGCCTATACTGGAAATATACTTAAGTGGGAAAAAGAAAAGGACGACGACACTAAAAAAGCTACTGTTGAAGCTTCAGATAATAATACCTCCAAAAAGACTGTTATAGGAGAAAGTAAAGCTAAAGAAATTGCATTAGCTAAGGCTGGAAATGGCTATACTATTACCGATATAGAGTTAGATAGAGATGATAATAAGCTTGACTATGACATAGAACTAGAAAATGGCTCCAAGGAAATTGACGCCGAAATCGATGCTTATACAGGAAAAATATTAAAATGGGAAATAGACACTATAGACGATGATGAAGATAGAAACGACCATTACGATGATAAACCACAGGCACCAGAACAAGGCTCTAAAAAGCTCTCCGTAGACGAGGTTAAACAAATAGCCCTAAATAAAGCAGGCAGTGGCTATAAAGTAACTGATATTGAACTGGACAAAGATCATGGAAGGCTTGTATATGAATTAGAGCTGGTAAATGGCAGCTATGAAATAGATGCTGAAGTTGATGCTTATAGTGGTGAGATTATTGAGTGAGATAAGGAGTTAGATGACTAATACCCTAATTGTTAAATAACGCTCGTCCACAAAACCTTCTAGGGTAATGACAAATTTTACTCTAGAAGGTTTTTTTAATACATATTCTTTCTTACCTAACTATTACTTATAATTTAAATACCTTCTTAGCATTTTATCATTACGTCCCAAAATATAACCATTAAGAAGTTGTATAACTTACCCATCAATACACTTTAAAATAAATACTATTTACATTAAACTTTTTTAAATAAATATAATGTATTTTGTTCTTAATATAATATTTTTTCTCAATATTAATTGTTTTTCTACAATTTTAGATATATAATACTATATATATCTTTTTTTAAAGAGGTGAGATTATGAAGAAAAAATATAGCACACCTGCGATTAATTTTAGTGAATTTACACCTAACGAGTATATAGCAGCATGTTGGAAAATCGAGTGTAACGTGCCTAAAGGCTATGGTTATCTTGATAATAACGGTAACGGTAAATATGATAATGGAACTGATAAGAAGTTGACTCCTAATGATGTTTTCGGTTGTGGCGAATGGCATATGGGTGTTCAGGGTGTTCCTGATGATGGTCCAACAGCAAATGCTATGTGGAACCCAAACAAAAAGGGTGTGGCTGACTATCCAGTATACTATTGGAGAGATGGAAACGGTACATATGATATTCATTTTTCTAAAGTATCTGATGCTAAATGGGAAACTAATCCTAATGCATCATAAGAATTCCTTATTGCTTCAAGCTCTTATTATTAAATCTTTATATGTATTTAATAACTATAAGTATAGCTCGCTTTTTAAGCGGGCTATACTTATAAAATAGATAATAAAAAAATCAATGACTGTATTTTACAACTTAGAAAGGGTATTATATGTATTTTAACATTAGTAATTTATACTTCAAAATACAAGGAATTGATAGAAGCTATATTCCTATGCATTTGAAGCAGTTTAACTGCGATTATGTAAATTCATCCTATATAACCTATTCATTTCATATAATCGAGGAATATCCTCCTGTATATGGAACACCTTTATTTCATAATGAGGATTTATTAGTTCTAAAGAAAGATAACTTAGAGAATAGAGCATTATTTATAAAAGGAGATTCCTCTCCATATGGAATTACCATAGATAATGGTAATGGATTTATTGATGTCTTCGTCCATAAAAAAATATTAAATATGCTTAATATAGATACTATTTTTATTTCCTTATTGAGCCTTGAAAATAAGCTCATTTACAAAGATAATTTTATTTTACATTGTGCCAATATTAATTATAAAGATGAGGCTATTTTATTTAGTGGTCCAAGTAATGTAGGAAAATCCACTCAAGCTGATTTATGGAAAAAGAACTTGAGTTGTGAAATAGTAAATGGAGATAGAGCCTTAATCAGAAAGTATGATAGCTTCTGGTATGCTAATGGCTGGCCTATATGTGGCTCCTCTGACTACTGCATGAATTTATCAAAAAAGATTAGATCCATTGTATTTTTGAAGCAGTCTAAGAAAAATAAATTAATAAAACTTACTCAAAGTGTCGGGATAAAAAGCCTTATTTCTCAAACTACAATAAATTATTGGGATAGTAAATTTGTGAATAAAGCATTAGACCTTATAGAAAACCTTACTTTAGATATCCCTATTTATGAGTTTCACTGCACTCCTGATATAAATGCCGTGCAGTGCTTAAAAAAAGAATTGGAGGTATTATAATGGAAAAGCCAAAAGTACTAAATGATATGGAAGAACTGCTATGTATAAAGGCCACCTTAAATAACATTCCTATAAATACTACCTTAGAGCTGACTCCATTATGTAATATGTCCTGCGATATGTGCTATATCCATCTGACTAGGGAGGAAATGAACGAGCAAGGCTCCTGCCTAACACTGGAGGAATGGCTTAAGATAGCTGAAGAACTAAAAAGAATGGGTACGCTTTTTATATTATTAACGGGGGGAGAGCCCTTATTATATCCAAACTTTAAGGAGCTGTATCTATCCCTTCAAAAAATGGGTTTTATAATAACTGTTAATACCAATGGTACCTTAATTGATGAAGAAATGGCAGAGTTCTTCTCTAAAAATTCTCCTAGAAGGATAAATATAACCCTATACGGTGCAGATGAAGAAATGTACACAAGTCTTTGCCATAGCCCTGGAGCATTTAATAAAGTAATAAAGGCCTTATCCCTGCTTCAGCAAAAAAGTGTGCCTATAAAACTCAATGGAAGTACTGTTAAAAAGAATAAAGACCAACAGGGTAGAATTATTGAAATAGCAAAGAGATTTAATATTCCTATTGAAATAAACACTTATATGTATCCATGTTCAAGAAGACCTTCTATAAGCTTTGATAATAGCAGTCGTCTTTCTCCTGAGGAAGCAGCAATCCTTGATATAGAGTACGAGAGGTACAGAAAGGGAAGGGAATTTGAACCTTTAAAAAAAAAGTTAATAGAAAAATATCAATACTATTTAACTCATAATATTCAACCAGAAAATATAACTCACTCATGCAGGGCAGCAAAAAGCTCATGCTGGATTAACTGGAAAGGAAGGATATCCCCTTGTGTATTTTTAGAATCTCCCTCCTATGATTTAAAAGGCATAGATATTGAAACAGCCTGGAGAAAGCTTGTAGAGGATTTTAATAAAATAACTCTCTCATCTAAATGCACTAGCTGTCCGAAAAAGGAATTCTGCAAAGTATGTGCCGCTTGCAGCCTTTGGGAAACAGGTAGCTTTGATGGGACGCCAGAGTATATGTGTCGCTTTAGCGATACCTTTATAAGTAAATTAAAAGAAGAATCAATATAAATACAAGCTCCAGAACGATCTAAAAATTCGTTCTGGAGCCTTTCTATACTATTTACCTTATATCCTCATTCCTTATTACCTTCAAAGGATTAGTATCAAAAATCCTTATAGCCTCTTCTATTGAAAACTCTTCTTCAATGATGCTTCGAACTCCATCTAAGTACGGAGTCCTTCTATAAGGACCATGTCCATCGCTGGCTATAAAGTCCACAAAACCTTCATTAAGGAGCTCAGTAGCAGTAATTCTGCTACCTCTACCAAGACTTCCTAAGATACTCCCTTTATTAACCTGGATATGATAGCCCTGATTAAGCCAGTACTCTACAAGTCCTATATCTCTTTGTACACAGGCATATCTCTCAGGATGTGCAATGATAGGGACATAGCCTTCATCCTTTATCCCATTCAATATAGAATTTACCTCTCCCCAATTTCCTTCAAAAGGAAACTCAATTAAAATATACCTAGAATTATTTAAGGATATGAGTCGTCCTTCTTTTAAAAGACGAGGTACTTCTTCCGTACCGTAGATTTCCATTCCTTCATATATATCCAAGGCTATATTTTTTTCTTTAATGGATTCCTTAAAGCTATTAAAAGTAACCCTAAGCTTATCATCATAATAATTCTCAAAAATGGATATTATATTAGCATGGGGAGTAAGCATAATACCCTCAGCCCCTCCCTCCGAGGCCATCTCTGCCATGATCAGGGCTTCCTCTATATCTGATGCACCATCATCTACTCCTGGCAGAGCATGTAAATGTATATCTATCATAAGCCACCTCTGAATTACTTAATCAGTATTCATTCTTTTTCTCCATAGTAATACTTATTACTGTACTTTCCATAGCTTCCATATCTATTATAACCTCCATAGCTAGCCAAACCACCTTCTGCTCCATTAAAGATACAGCCAAGAATATTTATGCCACTATCAGAGAGTCTTTCCACACCTTCTACAATACTGCTAGCTTTGCTGTAATCCTGCTTCACCACATATATAGCAG
>JAEXSY010000003.1 GCA_023440105.1 Bacillota bacterium | reverse complement strand
TTAAAGGAGATATGGAGTTCCGTAGATTCTTAACACGAGGAACTAAAAATGTGCTTGCCGAAAGTATCCTCCTGGCAATGAGTCATAACGTAAATAAGATGCATCATAAAATCCAAAACGATAGATGCGCAAGCCATCTATACGATATTAAAGTAGCCTAAAATTTTAAAGGTTCAAAGCAAAAAATAACTCTCGCAAAGAACCTTTATTAAAGTTTGCCATTTTTAAGTTTTATCCACAATATCCAATGAAATAACGATGATTTTAGATAAAAATCTGTGGAAAAAGGGGCCTTCTCCAACGATTTTTTAATCGTTAAAGCGACAGCCCCTTATCGCCTTTTTTAATTTTTATTTATACATTCTCCAGAACACTGTCTACCTCTACGGTCCAGCCATGGGTGTCTTCTATTCTTCCCTTCTGAATTCCTGTTACGGTATCATAGAGCTTTTGGCTGAGTTCTCCTATTTTCCCATCATTTATGGCCATGATATGGTCCTTCCATCTTAGGACTCCTACAGGAGAAATAACTGCAGCGGTACCTGTACCCCATACCTCTTCTAATTTTCCCTGCTTATGGGCCTCATAAAGCTCTTCCACATCAATTTTTCTCTCTTCTACTGGATATCCCCAATCTCTGCAGAGCTCTATTACAGAAGCTCTGGTAACTCCAGGAAGTATGCTTCCTGAAAGAGCAGGAGTTATCACCTTACCATCAACCTTAAAGAAGATGTTCATGGCTCCAACCTCTTCTATATATCTTCTTTCTATTCCATCGAGCCATAGAACCTGAGAGTAGCCTTCTGCATGAGCCTTTTCCTGCGCCTTCATGCTGGCCACATAGTTTCCTCCAGTTTTAGCATAGCCTATGCCGCCCTTTACAGCTCTTACATACTCATCCTCCACCCATATCTTTACAGGGTTTAATCCTTCTGGGTAGTAAGGTCCGCTAGGGGATAAAATAATTATAAATTTGTAAGTATCTGAGGGTCTTACTCCTAAGAAAGGATCTGTAGCAATTACAAAAGGCCTGATATAAAGGGAGGTTCCCTCTTCTGTTGGTATCCAATCCTTATCTATCTCAACTAATCTTTTCAGTGCTTCTAAAAATATATCCTCAGGAATTTCTGGAATACATAGTCTGTTATTAGACTGATTTGCTCTCTCAATATTTTTTTGAGGTCTAAAGAGAAGTATTCTTCCATCGTCCCCTTTGTAAGCCTTCAGCCCTTCAAACATCTCTTGCCCATAGTGAAAAACCATGGCAGAAGGAGCTATGCTGATGTCTCCATAAGGAACTATTTGAGGGTTATTCCAGCCCGCCTCTTTATTGTAATCCATTACAAACATGTGATCAGTAAAAATTGTACCAAACTTTAGAGCAGCACCCTGTTCAGGCTTTTTCTTGAGATCTGTGCTTTTAATTATTTTAATCTCCATATCCTTATACTCATCCTTTCAAGTTGAATTATAACACCTAGAGGAATTAACTTTTGGAATAGCATTTTATTAATTTATCATTAATAGGTGCCTATATATTTATTCTATAACGAAACAGTTAAAGTTAAAAGGTTATTTTTATATATTTATACAAAAATTCCTTCAGCTTCCTTTCGTATATAATTCCCTAACTAACCCATAGGATTTTCGTATATAAAAGAGAATATGTAAATATATTGAATTTTCATTTAGGAGGGAATTTATGATACTTAAAAGGCTTAGCTTAATATTAATAGTCCTGCTATTTGTAGGCTGTGTACCTTCAACAGAAAAGAATATAGGTAATGAGGATATTCCCGAAGAAGAATATATAGTCCATGAGGATAATGATAGCAATATTCCAATACCAGAAACCTTAGACAAAGATATCCAAATTGAGGTTACTACAAGCAATACAGGTTTATCCTACGAACTATATAGGAATAGTATAGTCCCCGATTATATGCCTAGATTTTCACCGGATGCAAAGGATACCCTTATAGGTAAAACAGAAGAGGAAATCATAAAACTATTTGGAAACACCTTGCCTACCTATGTAGTAAATGCAAAAGATATTTTAGATGATGAAAGCTATCCTCACTCCCTATGGGTATATAGCCTTATAGGAGATAGTCCTACAGGAGTATATCTAGTATTTAGTCAAAATGCATCAGAAAAAACAGTCTGTGAGTATAGAGCCGATGAATTTAATGGTATATCAGGACATGGTAGTGACCTTCCCTTTTATTATCAAGGAAAATCCTATTATAAGCCCTCAAATAATTCAAATATCAGATATATTTATACTATAGAAAATGCTTCTTTTCAAAGCTTAGAGCCAGATTCAGCTCTAGTCAAAGATGCCTTAGCAGGACAGCCCGCTATAGAGCTCACTGACTTTTTTGATAGAAGCCCTAAATATACTTTAGAAATACAAACGGAACAAAAATTTTATGGAGATAAAAAACTCCTGATATATCCTATCAAAGGACGTGATGAAGCTAACTATCTCCACTTAATTGTAAAGGATACAACCTTTGATACCACCGTCCTTTCCTCCTGGGTTTCAGAAAAATTATCACCTAAGGAATATGTTGATAAACTAGATGGTAAATAATTTCTATAAATAAAAGCTTATTTGAAAAGTAGGCTTTTATTTTTTTAGCATTCTCATTCTATATATGATATTGACACTATATATTATATTGTTTATACTGTATATATAGTATATATACAGTATAAACAATATAACGAGGTGATTATTTGGATATTATCATAAGCAACTCTATTGATAAGCCTATATATGGACAAATAAAAGACCAATTGAAAGCCATGATAATAAACGGAGCTCTAAAGGAAGGAGATGCTCTTCCCTCCATGAGACTTCTGGCAAAGGAACTGAGGATAAGTGTTATAACCACAAAAAGAGCCTATGAAGAATTAGAAAGAGAAGGCTTTATTGAAACGGTAGGAGGAAAGGGCTGCTTTGTAGCAGGAAAGAACCTTGATTTTATAAAGGAGGAGCAGCAGCGATTAATTGAAGAGCGTCTTCAGGAGGCAGTAAGCTCCGCAAAAAATATAGGGGTGAGCCTTCAGGAGCTAACTGATATTATTACTATGCTATACAAGGAGGAATAAATGGTGGAAAATATTTTAGAAATCAATAATCTAACAAAGGAATATGATGGCTTTAAGCTTAATAATATAAGTTTCAACCTACCAAAAGGCAGCATTATGGGACTTGTAGGAGAAAATGGAGCTGGTAAAAGCACCACCATAAAGCTTATTTTAAATCTTATTAAAAGAAAAAGTGGTACTATCAAGGTTTTTGGACTTGATAATATCAAAGATGAAAAGGAGATAAAGGAGCAGCTAGGGGTAGTTTTGGATGAAAGCAATTTTCATGACAACTTAAACTCTAAGGATGTATCCAGTATTATGAGCAGAATATACAAGAACTGGGATACACCATTATTTGAAAGCTATCTAAAAAAGTTTAATCTTCCAGAAAAAAAGATTATCAAGGAATACTCTCGAGGAATGAAAATGAAGCTATCCATTGCCGTAGCCCTATCTCATCATCCAAAGCTATTGATTCTCGATGAAGCTACCAGCGGTCTTGATCCCATGGTGAGAAATGAGATATTAGATGTTTTTCTTGATTTTATTCAGGATGAGAATCACAGTATTTTAATCTCTTCTCATATTATAAGCGATTTAGAAAAGGCTGCAGATTATATAACCTTTATATATCAGGGAGAAATCGTCTTTAGTGAGGAGAAGGATTCTCTCCTGGAGAGCTATGGGATTTTAAAGTGCGGAGGAGAGGATTTTAAAACCTTAGATAAAGAGTCCATGGTTGCCTTTGAAAAAAGCTCCTTTGGCTATAATGTGCTGATTAAAAACAGACATAGCCTCCCAGAGCGATATAATAAGTTTATTATTGATAAGCCAAGCCTGGAGGATATTATGCTCTTATATACAAGGAGGGATAGATAATGACTGGTTTAGTGTTAAAGGATATATTGAATCTTAAAAAGAATTTTAGAACGCTGATACTCATTACAATTTTCTATATTGGTATATTTAGACTTTCAGGAGATGCTGCCTTCTTAAGCGGAATGATACTTTTCATATTTGTAATGCAGTTTATCACCTCCTTTAGCTATGATGATATAGCTAAATGGGATAGATACGCCCTGTCTCTACCCATAAAAAGAACAGAAATGGTAAAAAGCAAATACCTTTTAGCATTAATGTTCCTAATTATCGGCTCCGCAGCTTCATTTTTAATGGATATAGCCTTTAGATATTTTGACAACACCCTAGATATAAAGGAAAGCCTTTTAACAATGTACTCTCTTGCTGCTGTTGCCTGTATATTCATAAGCATACTCATGCCTCTCATATATAAATTTGGTGTGGAAAGAAGCCGTATCATGATAATAGGCTGTGTCGCAATCCCCTTTGGCCTTATATATATTATTCATAAGCTGGGGGTAGAACCTCCTTCGGAGAATATGCTTATGCTTCTTCTAAAGATATCACCCTTAATTGTGATACTTATAATGTATATATCCTATTTAATATCCTGCAATATATATAATAAGAAGGAAATATAATAGAATGCGAAAAAGCCCCAAAGATACTTTAATGAGTTATCTTGGGGCTTTTGATATATAGCCCTTTAAAAGAGTTTTAATTTGTTATTTGATGTATAATAAAAATAGGTATATTACAGTGAAATGAGGAGAATCCAATGATTTACTTAGAAAGTTTCACATTCCCTGATAGTGATGCTGAGTTCAGCTTCATCACGGAAATAAAAAGAACCTGCTATGATACCTTTTATCCCTTTCAAATATTATCTGCACATCAGTTTGAAAGGATTGACTTTGAGCCTATAACAATTTTATATGGAGGAAATGGCACAGGGAAATCAACGGCTTTGAATGTTATTGCTGAAAAGGCAGAGCTCCTCAGGGATTCTATATTTAATAAATCTAATTTTTATCTTGATTATGTTAACCTATGTGATATGAAGATAAGAAAGAAGCTTCCTAAAGGAAGCAGGATAATTACCAGCGATGATGTATTTGATTATATGCTCAATAT
>JAEXSY010000524.1 GCA_023440105.1 Bacillota bacterium | reverse complement strand
TTTTGATGAAGATGCTGTAGATGATGTAACTAAAGTGTATGACGATACTGAAAATGTATGGGATTTAGTGGTACCAGATCAATTTAAGCCAGGAGATTCCATAAAGAAGGAAGTTCATTTTGAAAATACAGGAACCTATGATCAATTAGTACGTATTCAGTTTAATCCAGAATTAACTGAAGGCTTATCACTAGTAGGAACTGGTGCATTAGATGATCAATGGGTTGATGGTGGAGATGGATATTACTACTACAAAAAAGTATTAGTAGCTAGAACTAGCACTGATAAGATACTTGAAGCGATTAAATTTGATGAAAATTTTGCTGGACCTGGTGTTAATATGAATGCAAATATCTATATAAAACTAGAAACAGTACAACTTAGTGATGACAATGCAGCTGCAATAAATGAATTTGGTGTTGTTTCTGCAGTAGTTAATGCAGACGGTTCAGTTACCTGGGGATTCTAATAGAATAGATTAAAGTAAAGGAGAAATATTATGATTAAGAGAAAAGGACAAAAGGTCGCTTTGGTTGCAGTAGTTATGGCTGCTGCAGTGGCAGCGCTGGCAGGAAGCTATGCATGGCTTACAGCAGAAGCAGATGTAACTAATCTATTCACTACTGGAGATAAGAATTATGATGGAGTTATCCTAGAAAGAGTAAATAACGAAGTGGATTTTACAGTGTATCGTAAGAGCAATTCTGAGAATCCAAATGTGGTATTAGTAGATAATGCTTTTAAGCCAGGAGATACTAACAAGAAGGAAGTAAAGTTTAAAAATACTGGTGATTATGATTCAATGCTTAGGATTAAGCTAACACCAGAGGTAGAGCAGTGGTTTGCTCAAGAAGAGAAATTTAAACCAATCCACAACTCCTTAGACAAGGTGCCAGCAGGAAATGATGGTCCTATAATAATAGAAAACTGGAACGGTCCTTCCTTTAGTTATAAAGGAGAGGGAGATAACTGGAAGTACAATGAACAGGATGGATACTATTACTATAAGCATATATTCAATATTGCTGAAGAAACACCATTGATACTTAAGTCCATAAGCTTTAGTGGACAAGCAGGGAATGAACACCAAAAGATTAATTACTCCTTATTAATAGAGATGGAGACAGTTCAGATGAGTGAAGGAAATCAATCTATATCTGCCTTCTCTGGAGTAGATAGTGTTGTAATAACTGGTGATAACATTAACTGGAGTTTTAAATAATAGAAGCATGAAAAAGAGAATTTTCAGGATAGAAAGCCGAGGAGGTATTATTGATGAAAAATAAAAATAAACGTAGAATCAGTTCTCTGGCTTCTATCTTGATGATATTGATAACCACTACAATAGTGGGAGTATATGCATATTATCAGATGGATGCTGATGTAACTAATGAGTTTATAATAGGAGAAAATAAGGGGAGTATAGAAGAGGACTTTCCAGAGAATCCTGAGTTTAATGGTCCTGTTACTAAGATAGTAAGATTTCAGAATACAGGAGATTATGATCAAATCATTAGAGTAAGGTATTCAGAAACATGGACAGATAAGACGGGTAATATAATATCAAACAAAGTTAATAATCATTCAGTGGTGATAAAGAATTGGACAACCATTTGGCCAGAAGCTGCAGGAGGAAATCAGGATGACCTTTGGCTCTATGGAGGAGATGGATGGTTTTACTATAGAAAAGTACTTCCTGCACACAGTGGAAACAGCAGCATAACAGCACCAATACTAACAGAGCTTCGCTTAAACCAAGCATTAAACAGTGAAGAGCTTAAAAAGTATTCTAAAGGGAATTATTCTCTATCCTTCCAACTTGAACATGTGCAAGCTACTGAGGCAGCAGTAGAAGAGGTATTTGGTAAAGACTGCACCATAGATAGCGACGGCATAGTTCATTGGAATTAAGCTTATGCTTAATAATTATAATTGGAGGTGATTAGATGAATAAAAGTATAATTAGATTGATTATTTTAATAATAATGACATTAAGCTTTTCACAGATGGAGGCTGTAAGTGCCGCCGGTAATGAAGCTGAGATAATATTTAAGGATAATGAAATTATTTATAACCCTGATAATAAGGTCTTTATGGAGCATTTAAACCTTATTCCTGGTGAGAGGTACAATAATTCTCTAAAGGTTTATAATGAATCGACATATATATATGATTTATATCTTCAGCTTTCATTACCAGAGAATGATGAAGAAGGCTTAAAGCTCTTAGATTATATACAGATGGATATAATTTATGAGGATGAGATTATATATAGTGGCAATGTAAAAGGAAATGAAGGAATTAATGGAAAAGAGCCAGGTGAAAGATATCTCCTAGGGATATTTGATCCATTGGACCAAGGAGAAATAAACGTGGTGATAAAGGTTTCTGAAGAGCTCACTAAGGAAAATATTAATGCTTATGGAGAAACAGAATGGAAGCTTGTTGCAGTAGCCTATGAGAAGCAGGTTGGTGGAGAAGAGACAGAGGAGGAGCCTGAAGAAGTAAAGGAAGAGGAAACAGTAATCACTCCGGGAGGTAATCCCAAGACCGGTGACGAATCATCTCTCTTACCATATATGCTCTTTATGGTAGGTGCTTTAGGTTCAGGATTGGTACTTCTTGCAAAGGATAAAAAAAGAGTTAATAAATAACTAATAGCTGCCTCAATAATAGTTTTGGGGCAGCTTTTATGGTTATAAAGTACTTCCAATGGGGAGTACTTATTTATTTTTATTCATATTTATGTTATAATTGAAAAATAAATAGATATGGGAACACATGTTTGACAATAATGGACATAGCTATTATACTAAATATTATTGTCTGCCGTTAGAACTGGATATATCCTTCTAGCGGATTTTTTGAGTATTATAGATATTTTGGATTTAGTATTGTTAATTACTTTAGCGGTAATGAGAAATATATATTAATGTGAACTTAAGTTGGAGGTAACTATGGAAAATAAAGAGCTGATTATGAAATATGACGTTAATAGCTTGACATCTCTTGAAAAGCTTGAACCAGTTAGAGTAAGACCAGGTATGTATATAGGCTCCACAGGAAGTAAGGGACTGCATCACTGCATCTGGGAAATCCTTGATAATGCAATAGATGAAATTACCAACGGCTATGGCGATAGGGCTACAGTCATTCTAAATAAGGATAAAAGTGTCACGATAATTGACAATGGTAGAGGAATTCCTACAGGAATACATCCCACAAAGAAAATATCCGGAGTTGAAATGGTATATACAGAGCTCCATACAGGAGGTAAATTTAACAATAAAAATTATAAGACCTCCGGTGGTCTCCATGGTGTTGGAGCAGCGGTGGTTAACGCTCTTTCAGAATGGTTAGAGGTTGAGGTGTATCAGGATGGCAAAATATATAAGCAGCGCTTTGAATATGCCTTTGATAAGTCACTTAAGAGAGTTATGCCAGGGACCCCTGTTACACCTTTAAAGGTTGTGGGTAAAACTGATAAGACTGGAACTAAGGTTACCTTTATGCCTGACTCGGAGGTTTTTTCCTCCATAGATTTTAAATTTGAATCCATAGATGAAAGATTGATGGTGCTAGCCTTCCAAAACAAGGGAATAACCTTAGAGTTTATAGACCTACGGAAGGAAGAGGAAGTAAAGAAGGAATATTATTCAGAAAATGGACTTTTAGATTTTATTAATTATTTAAATGAATCAAAGACTGTCCTACACCCACAGCCTATATTGTTTCAAGGGGAAAGAAATATTGGAGGTATTGATTTATACGGAGAGGTGTGTATTCAGTTTACAGATTCCACAGCAGATTCTATTGCAAGCTTTGTAAATAATATACCTACAACGGAGTCTGGAACTCATGAAACGGGCTTTAAGACAGGAATGACTAGAGCCTTTAAAGAATGGGCTAGAAAGCTAAACCTCATCAAGGATAAGGATAAGGAATTTGAAGGTGATGACCTAAGAGAGGGCATGACTGCCATAATTAGAGTAAAGATATCAAATCCAATCTTTGAAGGACAGACAAAAACTAAGCTAGGAAATAATGAAGCTTACACTATAATGAATGAGCTTACCTATACAAAGCTTTCAGAATGGATTGAGGATAATAAGGATATTGCAACAACTTTAATAAATAATGCCCTAGAAGCTGCCTCACGAAGAGAAAAGATAAGAAAAATAAATGAAGCAGAGAAGAAGAAAATAGGTAAGGGAGCTGCTCCTTTAGCAGGAAAAGTTGCTGTTTGTACTCTTAAGGAACCAGAATACAATGAATTTATTGTGGTAGAGGGAGACTCAGCGGGAGGTAGTGCTAAACAGGCCAGGGATAGAAGATTTCAGACGATAATGCCTTCTAAGGGTAAGATAATGAATACAGAAAAGCAAAAGCTGGAGAATGTTTTAGCCAGTGAGGAATTAAAGATATTTAATACAGCCCTTGGTACAGGTACTCTAGATAACTATAAAGAAGAAGATTTGAAATATCATAAAATAATTATCATGAGTGATGCAGATGTAGATGGCTATCATATAAGAACTCTATGGATGACCTATATATACAGATATATGAGACCGCTTATAGCTAATGGACACCTCTACCTGGCTCAGCCTCCTCTTTATAAGGTATATAAGACAGGAAAGAAAGGCGAGGTTTATCAGTATGCTTACAGTGATGAGGAGCTGGAGAAGGTAAAAAAGAATATTGGAAAAGGTGCTCTTATACAGAGATATAAGGGTCTTGGTGAGATGAATCCTGATCAGCTATGGGATACAACCTTGAATCCAGAAAAAAGAACCCTGTATCAAGTTACTATCGAAGATGCAGCTAAGGCTGAAAAAATGATATCTCTTTTAATGGGTGATATAGTTGAGCCACGAAAAAAATACATGTATAAATACGCAGAATTCTAAGGGGGATAATATATGGCAAAGAAAATCAATATACCGAAGGACGGTAATATAATACCTATACCACTAGAAGAGGCTATGCCAGATAATTATTTACCTTACGCTGTGGAAGTGGCAAAAGACAGAGCACTTCCCGATGTTAGAGATGGAATGAAGCCTGTTCATAGAAGAATTCTTTATGGCTCTTATTTGCTAAGAGCTTTTCCTGATAAGCCTTATTATAAATCTGCAAGAATTGTTGGAGACATCTTGGGAAAGTTTCACCCCCACGGTGATACCTCTGTATATGATGCTATGGTTATTCTTGCACAGAATTTTACTACAAGATATCCTCTTATAGATGGACATGGAAACTGGGGCTCTATTGATGGAGATGGAGCTGCTGCCATGCGTTACACGGAAGCAAGGCTAGCACCGATAGCCATGGAAATGATTAAGGATATAGATAAAGGTACTGTAGACATGGTGCCCAATTATTCCGATAGTGAATTTGAACCATCAGTTCTACCTTCAAGATATCCAAATCTATTAGTTAATGGTGCTTTTGGTATTGCCGTTGGATTAGCTACCAATATACCTCCTCATAACCTCAAGGAAGTGGTAGATGGGATCACAGCTTATATAGATAATCCTGATATTACTACCAAGGAGCTTATGAAGTACATTAAGGGTCCTGATTTACCGACAGGAGGAATATTGATAGGAAGGGATTCTATACACTCTGCCTATGAAACGGGAGAAGGAAAGGTTACCTTAAGGGCAAAAGCTAACATAGAAAAGTTAGAAAATGGTAGATTGGGAATTGTTATTACAGAGTTCCCATATAGAAAAAATAAAGCGAAACTACTTCAAAGTATTTCAGAAATGACTGGTGACAAAAAACATGCTAAGGCTTTAGAATCAATTGTAGATATAAGGGATGAATCTGATAGAACTGGTATACGTGCAGTAATCGAATTTAAAAAGTCTACTGAAATGGAAACAGCAGATAAGGTTTTAAAATATCTATATAAAAGAACTGACCTACAATGTAATCTTAGCTTCAACATGGTAGCTCTTGCTGATGGGAAGCCGCAAACCCTAGGTTTAAAGCAGATTTTAGTTCATTATGTTAATCATCAGAAGGAAATAATAACCAGAAGGAGCCGAAGAGAGCTAGATGATGCTAACAAGAGATTCCATATTGTTGAAGGCTTTATAAAAGCCATTGATATTATGGATGAAATAATTGCTGTTATCAGGAGCTCTAAATCAAAGAAGGATGCAGGAGATAATCTCCAGAGTAAATTTGGTTTCACAGAGGCTCAGGCCAATGCCATTTTAGAGCTGATGCTTTATAGACTTACTGGACTTGAAATTAAGGTTTTTCAAAAGGAATACAAAGAACTAGAAAAGCTCATTGCTAAGCTTAATAAAATATTGAATAGTGAAAAAGAACTCATAAAAGTAGTAAAAAATGAACTCTTAGAGATAACTGAAAGGTATAAGGACGATAGAAGAACAGAAATAATAGCCGATGAGCAGGAAGCAAAAATTGATATTGAAGAGCTTCTTGTGGTAGAGGACATTATGGTTACTATTTCTAAGGATGGCTTTGCTAAAAGAGTACCTCTAAAAAATTATAATAGGACAAGTGGTGAGGTGGATTCTATTGAGTATCGAGAAGGGGATTATGCCAAATATGTTTTTAAGTCTAATACCAGGGATATTATAATGGTTTTCACAGACAAAGGTAATATGTTTCAGTTTAGAGGAAATCTTCTTCCTGAGGGAAGATGGAGAGATAAAGGAGAAAGAATTGATACACTCATTAGAGGACTGGATTTAGATAAGGAAAGTATATTGGCAGCCTATTCTATAAATGATTTAAAGAGTCCATTAGATTATATTTTCATAACTGCTAAGGGAAATATAAAGAAGACTTCCCTTGATAGGTTCGAAACAAGCTATACAAAGCTTCAGGCAATAAAGCTAAAGGATGGAGATTCACTGGTAATGACAGAGCTTGTTGAGAGGGAAAGAGAGGAACAGTTTATAGCTCTTACACTAAATAAGGATATAAGCTTTACCATAGCAGAGCCTGGATTAACCTCCAGCGAAAGAAATATTCTCCCTCAATCACTGATATTATTACCAGATAAGCTAACTATTGAAAAGGCTGAGTTAGTAAAAGAATATTCCATCAGTGAATTTACCCTTGGAGTAAGCCCCGCTGGAAATATAAAAGTAATAAAGAGTAACAAAAAGGATGATTATTTTAAAGTCAGAGTAACTCAGGGAGATTATCTTCTGATTTTCACTGATTGGGGTAAGGTTTATAGAATACCGTCAGTTATTATGGAAAATTTAGGAGATAAAGAGCTTCACCTAGAGGATATAACAGGCTTTGCTAGCAGAAAGGAAAGAGTCCTAAACATCGCTAGCAGTAGCATGGACTGGGATAAAGGTATCGTTTATTATTTTACCAGTAATGGACTTATAAAAAAGACAGCTCTTAAGGAATTTAGTGGTGAGTTTACAGAAATACAGGGATATAAGTTTAAGAGTGAAGGGGATTCTCTTGTAAACATTGATATATCCTTTGAGGATGAAGTAAATGTTCTGATGCTTACTTCAAAAGGAATGGCTATAAGATTTGATCCTTCTAATGTAAATCTCATGGGAAAAGGTGCATCAGGTGTGATAGGAATTAGCCTCAGAGATGAGGATAGAGTTATCTATGGGGGAATAGTATATTCTGAGACTGGTATAAGCTCTAAGAAAAACAATCTTCAAGCTATGGTTACCGATGAAAGTTTAATAGTGCTTAAAACGAATAAGAAAGAAAGTAAGCTTCAAAAAATCAATGAAATAAAAATACAGAATAGAGCGGGAAGAGGTAATAACATTTTCCTAGTATTAATGAATGATTATATTAAAGATGTAAAAATCAAGGGATAGGGGGAGAAGATTTTTATGAAGAGTGCGTTAGTGATAGTTGCAGAAGGGTTTGAGGAAATAGAAGCTTTAACGGTGGTGGATATATTAAGAAGAGCAGGAGTATCCTGTGATTTATGCTCGCTACAGGGGGAAGTGGTAGAAGGAGCTCATGGGGTTAAGGTAATCTGCGATACGTATATTGATCACGAAAATACCGCTAACTATGATGCTATTATTCTTCCAGGAGGTATGCCTGGAACTAATAATTTGAGAAACAGTGCTCATACTCTTGATCTTATCCGTGAATATTACAGCAATGGAAAGCTTATAGCTGCCATATGTGCAGCACCAATAGTCCTGGCTGAAGCTGGACTATTAAAGGGTAGGACTATAACCTCTTATCCATCTTTTAAAGAAGAATTAGATCACTGTATATATAAGGAAGTTCCAGTTATTGTAGACGAAAATATTATTACCAGCAGAGGTCCAGCTACAGCACTACCTTTTGCTTTTGAGATTCTAAAGCAGCTCGGACTTTTAGAAGAAGAAAAAAAGCTTGAAGAAGACACTCTTTTTTCTATAGTATAATTTAAATATTTCTCGGCATAGTGTAGTATATATTATGCCGAGATTTTTATATTTATGAATAGGAGATATAATGGGAAAAATAGTTTTGCCGAATAAAGTTAGTATTATATACAGAAAATCCCTGGGGAGCTTAACATCTCTGGCCATAGGCTTTGAAGCAGGTGCTAATCAAGAGAAAAACTTTCCTCTTGGTACAGCTCACGCTCTAGAACATATGGTTTATACTGGGACGAAAAATCTCAGTGAAGAAGGAGTTAATGCTTTAAGCGATGAAATTTTTGCTCTGACCAATGCTATGACAAACTATTCCTACTCCATCTATTATGGTACTGTAAGAAAGGTGGATTTAGAAAAGGCATTAGAGCTCTTTAGTGAAATTCTTCTTAGACCACTTCTTCTAGAGGAAGCTTGGGAGAAGGAGAGAAAGGTAATTCTTCAAGAGCTTTCAGAATGGTCAGAGGATATGGATCAGCATTGTGAGGATATGGCATTAAAAAATAGCTTTTCAGGAAGAAGGCTAGGAGAGCTTATAATTGGGACTGAAGAATCTATTAAATCAATAACTATTAAGGATTTAAGACGCTTTTATAATAGCTTTTATACTCCGGAAAATTGCACTATAACTATAGTTACAGATATTGAGGAAGAAGAAGCTGTTAGCAGCATCTCAAGGTATTTTGGGAATTTCATAGATAAATACGAAACCTCTGTAAAAAATATTATTAATACTGGTGAGGACCATAAAGAGATTAATAAAGGGTATTATCAGCAAAAGGTCAATGGTTTTAATGGAGCAAAAATCCAATATTTGTTTGATATAGGTAGGCTTACTCCTAAGGAGCTTTATGCTCTAAAAGTTTATTGCGAATATATGGGAGGAGGTACTAGCAGTATCCTTTATGATTCACTAAGAACAAAAGCTGCTATGGCTTATGATGTAAAAGCATCTGTAAAAGGTGAGAAGGGTGTTGAAGTTATGATCTTTCAGATTAGTACTTCTAAAGAAAATATTCTCAAGGTTATAGAAGTTATAGATAAAATAATAGAAAATCATTATAATAATGGAGTAGACTTTGATGTTTATAAGCTTCAGAAAAGGCTCTCATTAAAATCTGCTCTAGAAACAGAACGGAGTATAGTACTTGCTCATAGATTGTGTACCCATGAGGTTATGTTTAAGGATTACGGAAGAATCATTAAAGAAATAAATGGAGATTATAATATATCTCTTAAGGATATAAATATTTTATTAAAGAGAATTCTTTCTAAGAAAAGTATTCAATTGATTTATTGATGATTAGGTTGTGATAATTTGAAGGAAATGTGGTTAATTAAAAATCCCGGAATTGATCCTAAGGGTTTAGCTAAGGAATGCAATATTTCTGAGCTAACAGCAGTTTTATGTGCTGCCAGAGGACTTGTGGATAGAGAGATTATAGAAGAATTTTTAGAACCATCCTTAGATAAGCTTCATGATAGTTCTTTAATGAAAGACTTTCATAAGGGTGTAGGTATTATTACAGATGCAATTAAATCAAATAAAAAAGTTGTAATATATGGTGATTACGATTGTGGTGCGAGACGTTCCTAACTAAAAAGGTTAGGCATACAAATCAATGATTTGTAGAGAACTGTTTGAATGAGAAGTGGAATGATAGGGTAACGCCTTGAAACACTTTCGATGAGACTCCGACTTGCAGTTTGAAAGCTAAATAAAAACTGTAAGAAGCTCGGTGAAGTCGGCAGAAATAGACCTAAGTTAGAAAAGTAATACAAAGTAACATTGGAAACTAAAAAGGAGCCAGAGCTCGCCTGTGCGAAAAGTATGAAGAAGTATAATATGGTTTATGATATGCCGGTCGTCCTATAAACTACCTATGATGAGAATGGTGGGATAATGCCTACTGACGAACTCTCGAATGTACGGGACTATACGTAGACCTTATGGAAACGTAAGGGGCTCCGATAAGGAGTGAGCATGAGGTAAAGTAAAAATCCGCAGTTATGAAATACCTTACGGTGTTATAGGCACCGTCCAGTGTTCAGGAGCATAGAGAGCATCTAAGGGTAGATAGAATGGATAATTCAAACGGAACGTCGGAAGTTTGGTACGTGGAGGTCTTAGCTGACCTACGAAGCGGTCGGAATATAAATGAAACAATTGTTTCTACTAAATCCGTTCAACCAAATGAAAGTGATGCCATAGTACCTGTGAAGCGGTGATAATAAGCCGTGGAGGGAAGGGCATTAGTCAGGACTTTTGGAAACTTAACAAGTAGTATAGCTAAAGAAATAGGTTCTAATGTGAAGAAAAGAATCATTCCCGAGAAGTATAAGAATGGGAGTGATGACTATCACCAAGAAAACTTTAAAAGTAGGAAAAATTCGAAATGCTGAGTATTACGATATGGTTGAAGTGTTCGATGAACTCTACGCCAAAAGCATTAGGAATGAGAGCTTCTGCTCATTGATGGAGATAATACAATCTGACGATAACATCAAATTAGCCTATAGAAATATGAGGAAAAACGATGGTGGTAAAACACCGGGAGTTGATGGATTAACTATCAAAGATGTCAACGATGTCTCAGAAGAGCAATTCATTAGAATTGTCCAAAATAAGCTTAAGAACTACCACCCCAAAAGAGTTAAAAGGGTGGAAATTCCTAAGGCAAATGGGAAAATGAGACCGCTTGGTATTCCGACAATATGGGATAGGATAATTCAACAGTGTTTCTTACAGGTGCTTGAGCCAATATGCGAAGCCAAATTCTTCGAAAGAAGTAATGGTTTCAGACCTAACAGGTCAGTAGAAAACGCAATAGCACAATGTTATAAAATGATGCAACAGCAGAATCTTCATTATGTGGTAGATATTGATATCAAAGGCTTTTTCGATAACGTAAACCATAATAAGCTCCTTAAACAGTTATGGACGCTTGGAATACGAGATAAAAGAGTTCTCTCAATAATTTCCAAAATGTTAAAAGCGGAGATAAAAATGCCAGATGGAACCATTGTTAAAAATGATAAAGGAACTCCTCAAGGAGGAATCTTGTCACCGCTTCTTGCCAATGTAGTTCTAAATGAATTAGATTGGTGGGTTGCAAATCAATGGGAATACTTCCCTGTTCACGGTTTCGTTGAAAAGGAAAGAGCTGATGGCAAAGGCACAAACAGGTGTGTAAAATACAGAAAGATTGAAAAGAGCAAACTTAAAAAGTGCTTTATCGTCAGATATGCTGATGATTTCAAGATTTTCTGTGATAGTTATGAAAGTGCAAAAAGAGTGTACTATGGGGTAAAGGACTTCCTTGAAAAGAGACTTAACCTTGAAATCAGTGAAGAAAAATCAAGGATAACCAACCTTAGAAAAGAATACTCTGAATTCTTAGGGTTCAAATTAAAGCTCTATCAAAAAGGAAACAAATGGGTAGTAATATCTCATATGTGTGATAAAGCCTATGATAGAACAAGAAAAGATTTGAAAGAAGCACTTGATGTAATTAAGCATACCGAAGGTTCAGCGAATACTGAAAGAGCAATCGGTGCATATAACGCCAAGGTTATTGGGATTCACCAATATTTTAGGTTAGCCACTATGATTTCTGAAGACCTTGGGAGAATTGCTTATGAAATTCAACACAAATGTAAATCTCGCAAATTAGAAAGAAGAATTAAGAAAACTGGTAGAACTATATCAGACTACATCAAGCAAGAGTATGGAGCAAGCAATCAGCTTCGGTATATCAATGGAAGTGCTTTGGTGCCAATAGGATATTGTAGGCACAAAAATCCAATGTATAAACCGAATAAGGTTAACAAATATACCCCTGAAGGTAGAGAGATAATTCATAAGAAAATTTCCGTCAATACACAGATGATACAGTATATGCTGAATTATCCAGTGGTAGATAGAAGTGTTGAATACAATGATAATAGAATCTCTCTATATGTAGGACAGTGTGGAAAATGTGCAGTAACAGGAGAGGAACTCACGCAGGATAACTTGCATTGTCATCATAAAATTCCCAGAACAATGGGTGGAACTGATGAATATAAAAATCTAATTCTCGTTACGAAGCAGATACACACTCTGATACACGCTACTGAATTCGAAACAGTTCTTGAAACTTTAAAAAGTCTTCATCTTGACAACAAGAAAAAGATGAAAATCAACAAGCTAAGACAACAATGTGGAAATGTTGATATTTCTTGGGAAAGCTATATTTTCTAAATAAGTATTTCAAAATCTTGATGGAACGCCGTGTGCGGGGAAACTCGCATGCACGGTGTGAATGGGGGGAAAAGTTAGAGATTACATCAAAAACTTACCTATCCATATACGGAGTTATCAGCACCTATATACTCTATAGTACTTTAAAAGAACTAGGTGCTCAGGTAGATTATTATATACCTCAAAGAGAAGAAGAGGGCTATGGTTTAAATTCTGATAGAATAAGACTATTAAGAGAGGAAGGCTATGAGGTAATATTAACCTGCGATAATGGTATATCTGCTATTGAACAGGCTAGGGTAGCCTTAGGATTAGGTTTTACCTTAGTCATTACTGACCACCACGATATACCTTATAAGGATACGGAAGAAGGAAGGGTATTTATGATACCTGAGGCACATGCTGTTATTAATCCCAAGCAGCTTGACTGCCACTACCCATTTAAACAACTGTGTGGAGCAGGTGTGGCCATGAAATTTGCTGAAGGTCTTTATAAGTCCATGGGGAGAAATATAGAAGAAGCAAGAAAATATATAGAATATGCTGCTATAGGAACAGTATGTGATGTGGTAGATCTCATTGGTGAAAATAGAATTATAGTTAAGAATGGCTTAAGAATGTTAAATAGTACAAAGAACATTGGTCTTAAGGCATTAATGAATGAAACTGGAATAAATAATAAAAGGATTTCTACCTATCACTTAGGTTTTGTTATAGGTCCTGAAATAAATGCCACTGGAAGATTAGAGTCAGCAACCCTCGCTTTAGAGCTGTTATTAGAAAAAAATGAAGCTTTGGCAAAGGAAAAGGCTAAAAGACTCCATGAGTTGAATGTAGAGCGTCAAAGAATGACCCAAGAGAGCGTAGAGCTTCTAGAGGAACAGATAGCTGCTCAAGGAATGGATAAGGATAAGATTTTTGTATTATACTGTCTCGATATTCATGAAAGTATAGCCGGAATTGCAGCGGGAAGAAAAAAAGAAAAATATAATAGGCCTACAATTGTGTTGACAAGAGGGAAGGAAATGCCTAAGGGCTCTGGTAGATCCATAGAAGGCTATAACATGTTTGAGGAGCTTTCTAAAGGGAGAGAGCTTATGGAAAAATTCGGAGGTCATCCTATGGCCGCAGGGCTTTCTCTGAGAGAAGAGAATATAATTCCTTTGCGGAACTTTCTAAATGAAAATTGCGCTTTAACAGAAGAGGAGCTTATTCCAAGGATTAGGTTTGATCTTCCTTTAGGTCTTGAGTTTATATCTGAGAAGCTTCTTAAGGAGATTGAAGTGTTCGAGCCCTTTGGAAAGGCTAACCCTTCTCCTTTATTTGGGGCAAAAAATATTAAGGCGATAAGAATTAATTTCATTGGAAAAGAACGGAATATATTAAAATTAAGGTTAGAAGTTCCTAAGAGAGGACTATATATTGATGGAATATCCTTTGATAAAGGTGAAGCCTTTAAGAAGATTATCAAGGATAACTATACTGAAGAGGAAGCGGATAGATTAATCCAGGGAGGTAACTGCAATCTATTAGTGGATTTTATTTTTTATCCTTCAATAAATGAGTATAATGGTTATAGGAATATACAGCTAATAATTAAGAGTATAAGGCTGACACAAAGATAAAGGTACGGGATTTTCATCCCATACCTATCACTGATTATAAATTTTTCTCGTATTGCTCTACCATTCTCTTAACCATTTCTCCGCCAACGCTACCGTTTTCTCTAGAAGTAAGGTCTCCGTTGTAATCGCTAAGAGGTACTCCTAATTCATTAGCAACTTCTTTCTTAAACTTAGATAAACCGTTTTTAGCTTCAGGAACTAGTTTTTGATTTCTGCTTGTCATAATGTCACCTCCTTTTTTCCTTTGTGATATTATGTTGTCCGTTATTAGGATTTATATTTTATTAAATTAAAGGTATAAGAGGAATTAAATTCTTAGAGCTGAATAAAAATCAAATATAACTAAAGGTTATCTTTATTTACAGTCTTTGTTTTAATTTTATAAATAATATCGGGAGCTGGTAATTATGAATAGATATAAGATAATAATGACTGGTGGAGGATCTGCTGGTCATGTAACTCCAAACTTAGCCCTTATTCCTTTTTTGAGGAAGGAAGGTTTTGAGATAAAGTACATTGGTGGTAAGGACGGAATAGAGAAAGGAATCATTGAAGGGGAAGGAATACCTTTTTATGGAGTGTCTACTGGGAAGCTCAGAAGATACTTTGACTTAAAAAACTTCACAGATCCTTTTAAGGTGATTGCTGGAATTGGTCAATGCTATAAAATAATTAAAAAGGAGAAGCCTAATATAGTATTTTCAAAGGGTGGCTTTGTTGCTGTGCCAGTGGTATTAGGTGCTTATTTAAATAAAGTGCCTGTGGTTTCTCATGAATCAGACATAACGCCAGGCCTTGCTAATAAGCTTATTATCCCTTATTGCTCTAAGCTATGCTTAACCTTTCCTGAAGCTATGAATCATGTTAAGAAGGAAAAAGCAGTAATCACAGGTACACCTATAAGGGAAGAGCTGTTTAAAGGTAAGAAAGAAGATTGTCTCAGGATAACAGGATTTACAGGGAGAAAGCCTATACTTCTTATAATAGGAGGAAGCCTAGGTTCAAAGGTGTTGAATGATACAGTGAGAAGCAATTTGAAAGAAATACTTAACACCTTTGATATAATTCATTTATGTGGCAAAGGCAATATCGATGGAGCATTGACCAACAAGAAGGGTTATAAACAGTATGAATATGTTAATGAAGAAATGTCTCATTTTTTAATGGGCTGCGATATGGTGATTTCAAGAGCTGGTGCTAATAGTATATTTGAGTTATTAGCATTAAAAAAACCAAATATATTAATTCCTCTATCACAAAAGGCCAGCAGAGGAGATCAGATACTGAATGCAAAATCCTTCGAGAAAAAGGGTTACAGCTATATAATTGAGGAAGATGACTTGAGAGATGAAGTACTTAAAGAGGCAATAATGACGGTTTACAAGGAAAGAGCAAAATATATTTCTTCTATGGAAAAGAGCGAAATGAAAAACGGTTCTGAAAATATTCTGAAGATAATATTAGAAAATATAAAAAAATGATACTGATAATTTTTGATTAATTTCTTTAATATAGAAGAGAGCCTAGCTCTTTTCTTTTTTTTATAAGAAATTGATTTTTGTATAGTAAAGATAAGTTTTAAAATTAACAATATTATGTATATAAATCTATGGGCTACTATTGGTGGATTGAACATTATTTCAATTATAAATTACAAAAATGCCATAAGCTACAATAATAAGAAAATAATAAAAAAACAGATAAATAATTCAAGGTTAAAATAAATTTAACTATTAAACAAAAAATATGCAAAATTAATTATATGGTGAGAATAAGCATAGAATCAGCTATTATACTAGGTTTTTAGAGATATTTTTTTTAAGTTTATGAATAATGTTAGAACAATAATGGACAAGATAACTTGCAAAATATATTTCTTGGTATATAATATTAATGTAGTTTATTTGCTTTATTTCTGGATTAAATATGTTATGAATTTAACATCTATTAACTACATAAGTTATTTTTTGATTAATATCGTAATGTATTGAAACAGATTTACTTTTATATATAAATCCTTTGTTACAAAAAATTCTATAAATTTTTCATAAAGGAAAGTGAGGTCTACGCAATGAGAAAAATGAAAACTATGGATGGTAACACCGCTGCTGCTCATATATCATATGCTTTCACAGAAGTAGCTGCAATCTATCCAATCACCCCTTCTTCCCCTATGGCTGAGCATGTAGATGAGTGGGTTGCTCAGGGAAGGAAAAACATATTTGGACAACCAGTTAAGGTTATGGAAATGCAGTCCGAGGCCGGTGCTGCTGGAGCAGTGCATGGATCCCTACAGTCTGGTGCATTAACTACTACTTATACTGCATCACAGGGATTATTGCTTATGATTCCTAATATGTATAAGATTGCTGGTGAGCTTTTACCAGGAGTATTCCATGTAAGTGCTAGAGCATTAGCTGCTAATTCTCTAAGCATCTTTGGAGATCATCAGGACGTTATGGCTGCAAGACAAACAGGACTTGCTCTTCTTGCAGAAGGAAGTGTACAAGAGGTTATGGATTTATCAGCCGTAGCTCACTTGACTGCAATCAAGTCAAGAGTTCCATTCATTAACTTCTTTGATGGATTTAGAACATCTCATGAAGTACAGAAGATAGAAGTACTTGAGTATGAAGAACTTAAGAATCTTATAGATATGGATGCTGTAGATGCCTTCAGAAGAAGAGCATTAAATCCTGATCATCCTGTAACTAGAGGTACTGCTC
>JAEXSY010000489.1 GCA_023440105.1 Bacillota bacterium | reverse complement strand
ATAAGCAGGGGAATTTCACCTTAGATATCTCTATATCCTCAGCCATATCCATTTCTACCGTAACGGCCACATCATCTATAGCAACTATCTTTTTCACGTTGGATACACTAGGTATATTCAGCCATTCAGAAATTTCAGGACCCACCTGAGCAGTATCTCCATCAGTGGTCTGCTTACCGCAAAGTATTAAATCAAACTCTCCCATAGACTTAATCCCCTGAGAAAGTGTGTAGCTGGTAGCTAAAACATCAGCTCCTCCAAACTTTCTGTCCGACACAAGTGCACCTCTATCTGCTCCCATTGCAAAGGCTTCTTTGATGATAGCCTGAGCCTGTGGAGGTCCCATGGAAATTACGCTCACAGTTCCCCCATAGCTTTCCTTTAGCTTTAGGGCAGTTTCCAAAGCATATAAATCATAGTGATTAAGCTTTGATTCTACTCCATTTCTAAGTAATACTCCTGTGACAGGATCCACCTGCACCTTATTATTTGCAGGAACCTGTTTAATACAAACTAATATATTCATATCCATTCTCCTTTCATATTAAAGAAACATTAAACCAATGAAGGTTGTTAAACCCATAATAATTACAAACAAAATATAGTATTTTATTACCGCACGGAAGATTACGCTTTCCTTGCCAACCTGATTAGTAGCCGCAATTCCTATAGCTATGTTCTGAGGAGATATTATTTTTCCAGCAGTTGCTCCTAATACATTTGAAGCCACTAGCCATGGTTCGCTTAAGCTTAAGGTTCTTGCTGTTTCCGCCTGCAAACCACCAAATAATACGCTAGAGGATGTACCACTTCCAGTAACAAAAGTACCTAAGGAACCAATAACTGGTGCTACTAAGGGATAATAGCTGCCTGTTATGGTAACAAACATAGCGGCTATTTGTGCTATCATACCGCTGTAACCCATAATTTTTGCTGTAGCAATAATTGTTACTATAGTAAGGATAGTTTTCCACATCTGAATTATTGTATTTTTAAGAACCATGAGCATTTCTTTAAAGGTAGCTCCCTGTAACGTTCCCCCTATGAAGGCCGCAAGGAATATCATTACTCCTGGTATTGATAGCCAGCTGAAGGTATATGGACTTCCTCCTTTTCCTTGATAAATTTGAACTGAGGATTTAATTGTGCCTAATGCATTATTAATACTTGGGACAAGCTTTGAGGTGACAAGAAGCAGTACCAGTATTAGTATAAATGGACTCCAGGCTCTAACAGCCTCGCCTGAAGAATAGGTCAATTTTTTAGCATCTTTCTTTTCTTCTATTAAATACTCCTTAGGAGTGTCTTTAGTAAGAATTCGTGAAAATATAATTGTTGAAATCATGGAGAACACTGATCCGAATACCACTGGCAGCTCAGCTCCTATAAAGGTAGCCACTAGATATTCAGGTATAATGAAGGCCAGTCCGGATATTAAGGTTAATAAAAATACTCCCTTTAATGCTTTAACGGATTTACCTGTAAGCATTACTAATATAAAAGGAGTCAATATTACTATAGGTGCCAGCTGTAGAGCAAGAGAGCCAGCAACCCTCATAGAATCCAGTCCTGTAAGATTTGCAATAGTTATTGTAGGTATCCCTATGGAGCCAAAGGCTGTAGGTGAGCCGTTGGCTATTAAACAGACCACTACAGATAAGATTGGATTGAACCCTAAGCCCCAGAGCATACTTGCTGGTATGGCAACTGCCGTTCCAAAGCCAGCCATTCCTTCTAGAAAGCCACCAAAGCCCCAGGCGATTATTAATACCAGGATACGCTTGTCCTTAGTAACTGAGGTTAGCATATCTTTGATAATTTCAATCTTACCTGTATGAATACAGAGGTTATAAGTAAACACTGCAGCAATTATAACAATGGTAATTGGCCACAAAGCCATAATAGCCCCTTCTAATGCAGCGGTAGCAACATGGAAAACCGGTAGCTTCCACACAATCAGCGCCAGCAGTGCTGCTATAATTAATGCAATGGGACACGCCTTAAAGGCAGGCATCTTTAGAGCTCCGAGAGCAATAATCAGCCAAATAATAGGGAGCATAGCTAACAAAAACATAAGAATTTCCATAATCCTTCCCCTTCCACCTTTTACAATCCATTTTTATTAATATTGGTACTACCAGTTGTGGTAAAAAATAAAATATTGGTATTACCAATCTTTATGTAAATGTTACCATGGTAATAAATGTAATGTCAACCATAAATTTATCAATATATTAGAGTAATAGTTAATTTTTAAACATTTTATCAATGTCTCATGAATTATTTTTCCATTATAATGTTAAATTGTTATCAATATTCAGAATAAACCTCTTATCTTTCCGCTACAGACTTTATAGAAATTGATATTTTCCCTCACTGTATAAGCTTAAACAGAGAAAAAATCATATATCACTGAGGCTTAGACTACATAATTGATAATAATTCTCTTAACAACAGCTTGGAGAAAAGATAACGAAGTTTTTTAAAATTTTTTTATGCACAACAAAAAAAAGAGGATTTCTCAAAGAAATCCTCTTTTTAAATCTGGAGCGGAAGACGGGATTTGAACCCGCAACTTTCACCTTGGCAAGGTGACACTCTACCGTTGAGTCACTCCCGCATAGATATGGTTGGTGCAGGTGAAGGGAGTCGAACCCCCACGCCGTTAAGCGCTAGATCCTAAGTCTAGTGCGTCTGCCAATTCCGCCACACCTGCATTTTTGCCACATCTATTATTATACATGCTTTTGTTATAAATACAAGAGTTTTTTTATAGGAAATTTTATCCTCTAACCTAATGTAACATCCAAGATCATCATGATAGTAAAGCCAAGCATTGTAGCTATAGTTGATATATCTGTCTCCCCTTCGTGCTGAGCTTCAGGTATAAGCTCTTCAACTACAACGAAAATCATTGCTCCTGCTGCAAAAGCTAAGGCAAAGGGAAGTATTTTTTCCATGTATATAACTGCTGCTGCTCCTATAACCCCAGCAATGGGCTCCACGATACCAGATGCTTGACCATACATGAAGCTCTTAAAGGGTGAATAACCTTCCCTTCTTAAAGGTAGAGAGACAGCTGCTCCTTCAGGAAAGTTTTGTATACCTATTCCCAAGGCCAGAGCTATTGCCCCTGCTAAGGTTGCTGAGGGGACCCCAGCTACTGCACCACCAAAGGCAACTCCAACAGCTAAACCTTCCGGTATATTGTGAAGAGTTATAGCCAGAACAAGAAGCACACTCCTCTGCCAGCTAGTTTTTATACCTTCACTTTCAGACTTATCAAAGCCTAAATGAAGATGAGGTAAAAATTTATCCACAGATAATAAAAACACTCCTCCAGACAAGAATCCTATGGAAACAATTATCCAAGGTGTCTGTTTTAAACTCTCAGCCATCTCCAGTGCTGGATTAATTAGCGACCAAAAGCTTGCAGCTATCATAACTCCTGCCGCAAATCCAAGCATTGAATTTAAAAGCTTCTTACTAACATTTTTGAAAAAAAAGACCATTGACGAGCCTAAAGCTGTTACTCCCCAGGTAAACAAGGTAGCTACTAAAGCTTGTATTACCGGATTTAAATCATTAAACCATCCCATATATATATTACCTCCTTCTGTAGGGCAGGTTCTTAGGTGTATTTAGAAATTCATCTCTATAATACTATAAAGTACCTACCATTATTATAATATTCATCTATAAAAAAATAGTTAAATTATCAAAAATAAATATTAATAATATTTTAATTTTCTTATTATATTCTACCATAACTTATTAAACTATGAATTTAATTGCTCATTTTTCTATTTTTTAGGTATTTTTCTTACAACTTACAAATGAGTATATAATTATAACAATACCAAATTGAGAATTGTTATTAATTATTAATTGACTATTAATAGCTACTTTGTTAATATAAGAATATAATTTGAGTAAAATACTCGGAATTGATTTTAAGGAGTGAATTTGATGTCAAATTTATTAAATATAAAAAATTTACATGCAGCAGTAGAAGAAAAAGAAATATTAAAAGGATTAGATTTAGAAGTAAATAAAGGTGAAATTCATGTAATAATGGGACCGAACGGCGGAGGAAAATCTACCTTAGCTAATGTTATTATGGGTCATCCTAAGTATGAAGTTACTGAAGGAGAAATGACTTTTGAAGGTGAAGATATTCTGGAAATGGAAGCAAATGAAAGAGCTAAAGCTGGAATCTTTCTATCCTTCCAATATCCAGAGGAGGTAGAAGGGATCACCGTAGAGAACTTCCTAAGAAGCTCAAAAAGTGCCATAACTGGAGAAAATGTTGGTTTTATGGGATTTAAGAGACTTTTAAAATCCAAGATGGAGCTTTTAAAAATCGATGAAAGCTATGGTTCTAGATATTTAAATGTCGGCTTCTCCGGTGGTGAGAAGAAGAAGAATGAGATACTTCAGATGACAGTTTTAGAACCTAAGCTTGCTATCCTGGACGAAACAGATTCTGGCCTTGATGTAGATGCTATAAGAATAGTTGCTGAAGGTGTTAAGGTATTTAAAAATAGTGAAAATGCACTGATTATCATAACTCACAGCAATAAGATTCTTGAATATATAGAACCGGATTTTGTACATGTAATAATTGAAGGAAAAATAGCGAAGACAGGAAATGGAAGCCTAGCAAGAGAAATTAATGAAAAAGGCTATGAAGAACTGAAAAACCAACTAATTTCTTAAGGAGTTGAACTAAATGGAAATGGAAGCTAGAGAAAAAACCTATGTAGAGGATTTAGATAGAGGTATATATGATGTTATAAATGAAGACAAATATACCTATAAAGCCAGCAAGGGACTCACTAAAGAGGTTATTATGGAAATTTCTAAGGAAAAGAACGAACCTCAATGGATGCTGGACTTTAGGCTTAAATCCTTAGAAATATATAATAAAACCCCTATGCCTACTTGGGGGCCAGATCTTTCTGATTTAAATATGGATGAAATTGTAACCTATGTTAAGCCTAGAACCGATATGAAAACCTCCTGGGAGGATGTTCCAGAGGAAATCAAAAATACCTTTGAGCTATTAGGAATTCCTGAGGCTGAGAGAAAATCACTAGCTGGTGTTGGTGCTCAATATGACTCTGAGGTAGTTTATCACAGCATTAAAGAGGATTTAGTTAAGCAAGGAGTTATATATACTGACTTCGAAACAGCAGTGAAGGAATATGAGGATATAGTAAAGCAGTACTTTATGAAGCTTATACCTCCTCATGATCACAAATTCGCAGCTCTTCATGGTGCCGTATGGTCCGGTGGCTCTTTTGTATATGTTCCTGAGGGTGTAAATGTTGAGATTCCTCTTCAATCATACTTCAGGCTGAACTCTCCTGGATCAGGACAGTTTGAGCATACCCTTATAGTTATAGAAAAAGGAGCAAAGTGTCACTTTATAGAAGGCTGCTCTGCACCAAAATATAGTGTAACCAATCTCCATGCTGGTGCTGTTGAGCTTTATGTTAAGGAGGATGCAACCTTAAGATATTCTACAATAGAAAACTGGTCTAAAAATATGCTTAATCTTAACACCAAGAGAAGCCAGGTGGAAAAAAACGGCACTATTGAATGGGTATCAGGATCCTTTGGTTCCAAGGTATCTATGCTCTATCCTATGAGTATTTTAAAGGGTGAAGGAGCTAGGTCCGAATTCACTGGAGTTACTTTTGCAGGTAAAGGTCAGACATTAGATACCGGCCATAAGGTTATCCACGCTGCCCCATATACCTCCTCTACAGCATCCACAAAGTCTATCTGTAAGGATGGTGGAGCTGCTAATTATAGAGGTGTTGTAAAAGTTACTAAAAATGCACATCACTCAAAGTCCACTGTTGCCTGTGAGTCCTTGATGCTGGACAATAAATCTAAGTCTGATACAATTCCAGTTATTGCAATTAACAATGATAATGTAGACTTAGGTCATGAAGCAAAGATCGGAAGGATCAGTGATGAAGCTATCTTCTATCTAATGAGCAGAGGAATGAGTGAGGAAGAAGCAAAAGCTATGATAGTTAGAGGCTTTGTAGAACCTATTTCAAAGGAGCTTCCTTTAGAATATGCTGTTGAAATGAATAACCTGATTAAGCTTGAGCTAAAGGGAACCATTGGTTAGGAGGATATGAAATGGTAAATACAGCTTTAAATAATATAAATAAAATACCTGTTAGAACCTATAGATGGCTCCAGGTTAATGATGCCTCAATAAAAGATGTTGCAATACCTGAGGTTTTGCCTTATACAAAGGCTTATCTTACTGAGGATGCTCCTGAAGGGATGACTCTTCAGACTTCCTTAGAAAATCCTAAATATATAGGCTTCAATGGTGACTATACCTATGGAATCAGCGATGACCTTACGTTAATGGCAGAGAAAGGCTACAATGCAAGCATCTATGCCCATACGGATAAAAATGTTAAGGTAGAAAAGCCTATAGTTATAAATTTTTTAGCCGATGATAAAGATATGGCTATAGTACAAAATAATATATTTATTGCAGAAGAGAACAGCAGCTTTACAATAGTATTAAACTATAAGGATGCAAAAGGTACCGAAGGCTTCTATAATGGAGTTACTAAAATTTATGCCAAAAGAGGCGCTCATGTAACAGTGGTAAAGCTTCAAACCCTATCCAGCAGCACAAATTATTTTGATGCCTCCTACTCCATCGTAGAAGGTGACGGTAAGGTTAATATGGTATCCATTGAACTAGGTGGAAAAAATTCTGTTACCAGCAATCATACCTATCTTATAGGTGATAATGCTGAAGGCCATGTAGATACTGTATATTTAGGAAATGAAAAGAGATATATTGACTTAAATTATGTAATGAGCCACAGAGCAAGAAGAGCTAAGGGTAATATCCTGGTAAAAGGTGCTCTGCTGGATGAAAGCAATAAGCTCTTCCGTGGAACCATAGACTTTAAAAGAGGCGCATCCCGTTCTAAAG
>JAEXSY010000474.1 GCA_023440105.1 Bacillota bacterium | reverse complement strand
GAGCAGAGGCAAGACCCTGCTTCTTTGGAACTCCATAGCCTATGATGTTAGTCACCTGAATAAAGGAAGGTTTATTTTTTTCCTCTCTTGCAGCTTCTATAGCTCTGGCCACAGCATCCATATCATTTCCATCTTCAACCTTTATTACTTGCCATCCATAAGCTTCATACCTCTTAGCTACATCCTCTCTAAAGGCTATATCTGTATCACCTTCAATGGAGATGCTGTTAGAATCATAGAGCACTATGAGCTTACCCAGGCCTAAGGTCCCTGCCAGAGAGCTAGCTTCACCAGATATACCTTCCATTAAGCAGCCATCACCAACGATAGCATAGGTATAGTGATCAACGATATCATAGGATTCTCTATTGAACTTAGCTGCAAGGAATTCTTCTGCTATAGCCATTCCTACAGCATTAGCTATACCCTGGCCTAAAGGTCCGGTAGTAGTCTCTACTCCATCAGTATGGCCATATTCTGGATGACCTGCTGCTCTACTTCCCAGCTGTCTAAAGCTCTTTAAATCCTCCATGGTAACATCATAACCGAATAAATGAAGAAGTGAATAAATAAGCATTGAGCCATGGCCTGCTGAAAGAACAAACCTGTCTCTATCCTCCCAGTGAGAATTAGCTGGATTATGCTTTAGATACTTAGACCATAAAGTATAAGCCATTGGTGCACAGCCCAAGGGAAGTCCTGGATGTCCTGACTTAGCTTTTTCAATTGCATCTGCTGATAATACTCTGATTGTTTCAACCACCTTATTATCGATGTTATTCATTTTGTTCCTCCTTAAAATGAAATACTAACTTTTTATATTTTAATTATTCTATAATTAATTTATTTGATTCATTTTAGATTATCCTTCTACTGTGAATTTTAACATTATAGCAATAATCATGCAATATTTAGAAAGCAAATAAAAGGATTGAAGCAGGGCTGATACCTAACTTCAATCCTTATTTAACCTACTTATTAATTAACTCAATAATTTCCTCAATAGAATAGCTTTTCTGTTCACCCTCTACCATATCCTTTAGGGTAAGTTTTCCGCTTTCTCTTTCATCACTTCCAATGATAATTACATAAGGTATCCCTAGCTTATTAGCATAGTTTAATTTTTTTGCAAGCTTTCCTTCTTCAAAATATACCTGAGCTACTATCCCTTCAGCTTTAAGCTTATTTGCAGTATTTATAGAATAGGAGATATTTTCGTCCATGGGTACAACCAAAACCTTTGTTAAGGTAGAAGCACCAGCTTCTATAATCTTAGCCTCTTTAAGCTGATAGAATAGACGGCTTAGTCCAATGGATATTCCTACTCCTGGGAGCTTTTGTTTAGTATAATAGCCTGCCAGGTTATCATATCTGCCTCCTGAGCAGACGGAGCCTATAGAAGGATAGTCCTTTAAAATTGTTTCATATACAGTGCCTGTATAATAATCTAAGCCTCTGGCAATCTTTAAATTAAGCTTAAAATTATCCTCTGGAACCTTAAAATCTCTTATATATTTAACAACCTGTTCTATCTCAGAAATTCCCATAACAAACTCTTCTTCAGAAATGCCAAGATTCTTTAAGGCTTCTATAACCTTATCAGTGTCTCCATCAAGCTTAATGAAGTCCTCAATTCTTAATAGCTGCTCTTCATTTATTCCACTATCCTTAAGCTCTTTTCTTACACCTTCTATTCCTATCTTATCCAGCTTATCGATTATTCTTAAAACTTCAGTTTTATCCACTGTGCCTATGGCATTGAAAAATCCATTGAGTATTTTTCTGTTGTTAATGTTAATTACAAATGCATCAAAGCCTAAATCCTTGAAAGTGCTATAAATCACCGCTGGAATTTCCGCATCATTGATAATGCTCAGCTTTCCATTACCTATGATATCAATATCACATTGATAGAACTCTCTAAAGCGTCCTCGCTGATTACGTTCTCCCCTATATACCTTACCTATCTGATACCTTCTATAAGGAAAACTCAGCTCATTCATGTTCTGAGCAACATACCTTGCCAGGGGAACAGTTAAGTCAAACCTCATTGACATATCCGTATCACCCTTAGTAAACCTATATATTTGCTTTTCCGTTTCTCCACCGCCTTTAGCCAGTAGAACCTCAGATTTTTCTAAGATAGGAGTTTCTTGGGGTATGAAACCAAAGTGTTCATAATTTTTTCTTATAGTATCAAGCATATTATTAAAAAGTATCTGATCTGCAGGTAAAAACTCTAAAAACCCCGGTAGTATAGAAGGTTTTACAATATTATTCTCCATTATTTATCCTCCACAATTTTTTCTATTTAGTAATAACTACCAATTTATAATTTAAATCTATACCATTATTTAAAAAAACAACTATTTCTTTCATTATAATATCATAAAACATTATTCAATAAAATATGTATTTACCTTACTTTCCTTTAGTTCTTAAAAGATAATGGATTATAAGAAAGCTTTTGAAATTATTAATGGGAAGCTAAATAAGCTTCCCATAATATTTAAAATTCAAGTATTTTCTTTTTGGCTGGTAATATTGATGTTGCACTCATGGAGAACTCATCTAAACCATACTCTAAAAGTGTTGGTATAGCTTCCTCATCTCCTGCCATTTCACCGCACATTCCACACCATTTACCCTGGCTGTGTGCCCCTTCTATAGTCATCTTTATAAGTCTTAATACAGCTGGATGCATTGGGTTATATAGATAAGAAACCTTTTCGCTCATTCTATCAGCTGCTAAGGTGTATTGAATCAAATCGTTAGTTCCAATGGAGAAGAAGTCTACATGCTTAGCAAGCTCATCAGCATTAACAGCTGCAGCTGGTATCTCTACCATTATACCCCATTCTATTTCTTCACTATAATTCATTCCCTCAGCGTTTAGTTCCTTCTTACATTCTTCAACTATAGCCATTGCCTGATTATATTCCTCTAGGGAAGAAATCATAGGGAACATAACTTTAAGATTTCCATAAACAGAAGCCCTTAATAGCCCTCTAAGCTGGACCTTAAATATCTCTGGTCTGTCTAAGCAAAGTCTTATTGCTCTGTAGCCTAAGAAAGGATTCATTTCCTCAGGCATAGGCAGATAGGAAAGCTTTTTGTCCCCTCCTATATCAAGAGTTCTTATAACAACAGGTCTTTCACCCATTTTCTCTAGAACATATTTATATGCTGTATATTGCTCCTCCTCGGAAGGCATATCATCTCTATCCATATATAAGAATTCAGTTCTGAAGAGTCCTATACCATCTCCACCGTTAGCAAGAACCTGTTCTACATCCTCAGGCTTACCAATATTTCCGCAAACCTCTATTCTCTTACCTGCTGTTGTAGTAGTTTTAACTTCTATAAGCTTTTTAAGCTCTTCTCTTTCAGCTTCGTAGGCCTTTTTCTTTTCTAAGTATGAATTAACTGTAGCCTCATCAGGATTTAAAATAACTATACCTTCAATACCATCTACAATCACCTTATCTCCAGTCTTTGCCTGAGATGTTATATCCTTTAAGCCTACTACAGCAGGAATTTCTAAGGTTCTCGCCATAATAGCACTATGGGAGGTTCTTCCGCCAATATTAGTTAAAAAGGCTATTACCTTACTTTTATCTAACTGAGCTGTATCAGAAGGAGTCAAGTCATGAGCAACAACTATTGTATTTTCTTCCTCGATATCAAAGCCTCCTACGGATGTACCAGCAATATTTGCTATGATTCTCTTAGAAACATCCTTTATATCAGCAGCTCTTTCTCTCATATACTCATCGTCCATACTCTCAAAAATAGTAACGAAGGTGTTCATCACATCATCTACAGCCTTCATGGCATTGCTGCTATTATTTTCTATTTCAAGCTCCATGGCTCCTGTAAATTCAGGATCATCTAAAAGAGTCAGGTGAGCTTCGAATACTTCAGCTTTCTCCTCTCCCATGGTTTCAGTAGTTTTTTCTTTAATTTTTGCTATCTGTGTCTTTGACTTTTCAACTGCTTTCTGAAGCTTTTCCTTCTCTTCTTTAATATCCTTTGCAAGCTCTGCAGTTATCTTTACCTCCACCTCTTCGTGAAGATAAATCGTACCTATAGCATATCCTTTTGATGCAGCTATACCTTTTATCATTTTTCTTCCTCCTCATACTATGCAGCGCTATTACTACAACTATTATATATATATTATTATATATTATGTCTAGTTATAATAAATAGCAAAAACCGTGCCAAAGATAACATTTTCGATAAATTCACAAATTATTATCTTAGTTATTAGTTTATGCTC
Organism: Bacillota bacterium; assembly: GCA_023440105.1. GTDB lineage: Bacteria > Bacillota > Clostridia > Clostridiales > Clostridiaceae > JAEXZL01. Next base: position 993 of record JAEXSY010000474.1, on the reverse strand, counting down.
TTTGATTTAAGCTATTCTGAGTTTTTTATCTTTATGGATACTATTATATTATGCATTTTTCAATATAATATAATATGATATTTTTTATCAACTAACTTCACTTTTTAAATTAATAATCTTGTAATTTCTCAAGGAAATGAGGTAATATAAGCATATGATAAAATATATCAATCGATTTCATTATCTGATAATTTTTATCAAGAAATGAGAGGTGCAGAAATGTATTCAAGAGAAATAATTATTAGAGACCCTAATGGATTACACACAAGAATAGCAGCACTCATGGTAAATAAAGCTTCTTCAATCATTCATAAGTACAGTACTAATCTTTTTATAACAAAGCCACCCTTTAAGGATCCTTTAGGAATAAGCATGCTAGCTCTTCTTTCTCTTAGGGTTAGGGAAAATGAAGCGGTTATAATTTCCAGCAAAGATCCCATTGCAGGAAAAGAAGCTGTAGATGAGCTTTGTGATTATATAGAAAATCAGATGAAAGCATCTCCTCAGGTGATGAAGGAAATCGATGCATTTATTGAAGAAAGCAAAATAGCAAATGATCAAATTCTTGAAAACCTGCCTATAGGGATTGTTGTAATAGATATTGATTGCAACATAACAAATATAAATAAGTATGCTCTAAATCTATTTGAGATAAACTACAATGAGATTTTAGGAAAACCTATTGACCTACTTATAAAGAATACAGAGCTTCCAAAAATAATTAAGACCGGAGATAAACACTTTGGGCTTCTACACAATATAAACAATAAGACTGTGATGGTCAATGAAAGTCCTATTTATTCCGGTGACAGGGTTATAGCTGCCGTTGCTATATATCAGGATGTATCAGACCTTATAGGCATGAGAGAGCTGAATGAAAAGTTTCAAAAGCTTTTAGAGATGTCTCATGACCTTATATGCTTTGTTGATGAATTTGGTAAAATAAGCTATGTTAATCCTGCTTATAAAAGGTACTTTTCATTAGAATCAGAT
>JAEXSY010000467.1 GCA_023440105.1 Bacillota bacterium | reverse complement strand
GAGCAGTATGTAACTTTGAAAATTGATTCTAAAGAAATTGATAAAGTTGTTATTGATGAAATAAGAAAACAACAAAAGCATTATAATATAACACTTATTCCGGTTTAAGAATTAGGAGGAACAAATGGAGTTAATTGCATTAATAATAAGTCTAATAGCTTTGATAGCTAGTATCATGGGGTTAATAGTTACTAAGGAGAAATAATGAAAGTTGTTATTAATTAAATAAGAAAACAACAAAATATTTTAATATAGCTATTATTCCGTTTAAGGAGGTATTAAATGACAGGGAGATTAGTTTGTATAGCAATACCTTATAAAGATTTTAAAGATAAGATACGCATAACAAAAGAATACAGAGGTTACAGGATAGAGATTTGTAAGGGATATGTATTAGTAAGTAGGAGGTAATTGAAATGAAAAAATATGAAATAACAAATGAATCTATAAATTTCAGGGGAGTAAAACTTTTTAGAATTAGAGCTTTACAAGATTTTAGAGATGTTAAAGCTGGTGATTTAGGTGGATATATAGAGAAAGAAGATAATTTAAGTCAATATGACTATTGCTGGGTATATGATAATGCAAAGGTTTTTGGAAATGCTAAAGTTCGTGAAAACGCACGTATATATGATTATGCTAAAGTTCATGAAAATGCGTGGGTAGATGGCAATTCTGAAATTTATGGTAATGCTGAAGTTTATGGTAATGCTGAGATACGTGATATGTGTCAGATTTATGATAATGCTAAAGTCAGTGAAAATACTATTATAAGTGGAAGAGCGAAGGTTTATGAGTGTGCAAGAGTTTTTTATGGTTACATTTCGGATAATGCTTGTGTACATGGTGATATTTGGTTATATAACAATACTGAGATTTATGATAATGCAGATGTATATAAAGATACTCACATTTTACAAATAGGAGCAATAGGATCTAGAGATGATATTACAACGTTTTTTAGAACAAAAGGTAAAGAAATATATGTAAGATGTGGTTGCTTTACAGGTGATATAGAAAAATTTGAAAAAGCAGTTGAGGAAGAGCATAAAGATACTAAGCATGAAAAGGCATATAAATTAGCTATAGAACTAGCAAAACTTCAAATTGAGTTGGAGGATTAATAAATGTCTATACAAGATAAACTTGAAGAAGCAGTAAGGGAATTCGGAACAGATGATGAAAGAACTTTGAAGGCAAGTGAAGCTAGGGATAAAGAAGTAGTAGAGGAACAAAAGATGATATATGAAGCTTATAAGGAGGCTAATAATGTATTTACAATATGTAATTAAAATATATTTTCTTAGTTTACTTAAAATAAGTTATGGAATATTACTAAGTCTTTTATGGGTAATACCATTTCTAATTATTTGCATGATTATTACTAGGTATGTATTTAAAGATAAATGTTATTTTACAAGGATAATAAGAGCTTTAAGGAGATATTTAAATGGGACTAATTCTAGATATATTAAATATAGCTCCAAGAGTAAGGAAGAGAGCATCAGCTGGAGAGGATATAAGAGAAATATTTTTAGAAGAGCTAAATAAAGAAATTGCTCAGTCACAAGTTATTAATAACAAAAGGACTGAGCATGATACATTAACTACCAGCACGATTATATCAGAAAAAATAGATATAGACAATGGATATATATATGATGTTGAAACTGGAGAAACAATAAAAGAATTATAGAGAAGTAAGGAGATAATAAAAAAATATGAAGAATCCTAAGAATTTAACCAGGAAGCAAAAGATGCTTTTATCAAAGGAAGGACTTAATCCTAGTGATTATAAATTTATAAAAACAAAAGAAGATAAACATATTTTTTACAATTTAAAAACCAATAAAGAAAAATATATAGATGTATGTTGATATGTGGTAACTGTAAAGATGATAAAGCAACATCATGGGTACATTGTAGGAAAGGTTATATAGTATGTGAAAAGTGCTGCACTAGTTGTAAGTATTTAGATAGTAGTACAAGCTATATTACATGTATTTATAAAATATACAATAGTAAAAAATAAAACAGATTACTTTTATGCAATAAAAGTAATCTGTTAACCAATAAGGTTTTAAAGTATTAGATATTTTCATTTTAAACTATGGATTTAGGTATGTCAAATGCCTTATTATTTTTTACTTTTTTTTAGATACCGTAAGGGTCTTAGGGGGCTTGTATGGGGTATTAACATTTCAACCATTAGAAATATTTTTAATATATAAATATTAAAGAAATAGATATTATAAGAAATAATATAAAAAAGAAATGTAAGAATTAGTTAAAGAGTAAAGGGGTAGTACAAAGTAATGAGTAGAAAATCAAGGTGGTATAGAGAGCATAGGTGTATACAAAGAAAAACAAAATACTTAAGACAAAAAGAATCTATGTCCATCATGAGAGTAAATATTTTTGAAGCTACTCAGAAACAAAGAGGAGAAAAAAGAAGTAAGAAAACCAAATATACAGCTCCTAAACAAAGAATATTAAATACAGAAAGAAAAAGAGAATATTTTAAAGCATTAGTTCATGTCAATTTTGATGAATCTGACTATATAATACATAAAACATTTGATAAAGATATAACTAAGGAAGAAGCAGATAAAGAGTGGACCAATGCATTAAGAAGAATAAACAGGAAAAGAAAAAAAGTAGGATTAGGAAATGCAAGATATATTTTAGTTAGTGAAGGAAATCCTAGAGAAGGACAAAGAATACATTTTCACATAATTATGGATGGAGATTTGCACAGAGATGTAATACAAGATATATGGAAAGAAAAAGGATATATAAACGTCGATAGACTTCAATTTAATGATGAGGGAGTAACAGGATTAGTAAAATATGTAACAAAAGCACTAAAAAAAGAACAAGAAGAAGAAAAAGAAGAGCTAGGGTATGATGAAGATGATGGAGGGACTAAAGCATGGAGACCTTCTCAGGGGTTAGTTAAACCTAAGCTTAATGTAAGGGATTATAGATTTACTAAAAAGCAAGTAATGGATTGGATAAGAGTACATCCTAGTGAAAGAGAAATAGAAGAGCTTTACCCAGGGTGGACATGCACATATATAAATAAAAAATACAATGAAGAATATGGAAAAGCTTATATATAAATAGAGTTAAGAAAATATGAGAAAAATGAGAAAGTAGATAATGGAGCTCAAGGACCTTATGAATTAGTAGATGG
>JAEXSY010000449.1 GCA_023440105.1 Bacillota bacterium | reverse complement strand
CACCTTCCTCTATGGTAAAAATGAACAGGGAGACAAGGAAAGCTATTTAGTCAGCTATGACAGCAGCAAATCCAATAAAATTACCGTTTATTTAAGAGGCTATGCTTCTGAGGATTATAGTGAGGACAAACTACTTCAGCCTCTTGTAGACACCGTTAAGGTTATCCCCTTTGAGGAAGCTTTAAAGAGCTGGAATCAGGAGGAATATGGAATCCTATATTATGGTGATAGGTCCTTCGGCTATAATACCGATGGTATAGTGTATATAGATTTCCAGGGAAATATTCTTAAGGCTGAAGCAGCTTATTCAGAGCTTAAAGGTTATTTTGTATCCTTATATGTCCCTGAAAAAGAAGCAAGCTATACCCCTATAAGATATCTTCTCACAGAGAATCTTGCCTCTATACCTGCGGAGGATCCTTTCTCATCCCTTAATGAACCTCCTTCCTCTAAGGAACCAGAGGACGAGTCCCTCACATCCTACATAAGCAATAATAAGGGCTACCGTCTTACAATAGTGGATGCAGCCTTAGGAAGTAGATTCTTTAATCTTGAAGGTACTGAAGATGGTGGCAAGAGCTGGAGCGAGATAAATAGTGACCCCTTCCTGGGAAATATGGGCGGTGATGCAGGGATAAAGTTTATAGATGATAACCTTGGATTCATTATATTATCAAAAAGTGGAGGCAGCTATGGAGAGCTATACAGAACAGAGGATGGTGGACTATCCTTTGAAAAGGTAGAGCTTCCAGCACCTCAATTAGAGGACACCTCCTTAGACTATATCCCCTTTGACTTTCCAGAACCTCCTTATATTGAGGGAGATAAGCTTATCCTCCTGGTAGGCCAGGGGCAGGATGGAGATTATAATGGAAACTCTAAAGAAAAATATGAATCTATCGATAAAGGTAAGACCTGGAACTATATCAGTGAAATAAAGGAATAGCCTTTTTAATAATATAGTATTTATTAAAATAGAAATAGCATGTACACAGTCATAGGTACATGCTATTTTTGTTTTTATTTATTTGCCTTAGCTATTTCCTTCATAAATCTCTGTGCAATTTCTAAGGGTCTTGTAATCGCCCCACCTACCACTACGGCATAAGCACCAATTTCCAGCATTTTTGCAGCCTGCTCTGGATAGTGGACCTTACCTTCAGCAATAACAGGCACCTCTATAGTCTTCGCTAGCTTTTCCACTAATTCATAATCTGGACCTTCCTTACCTTTTGTGTAAGGAGTATAGCCGCTGAGAGTTGTCCCAACAAAGTCCACCCCTGCTTTCCAGGCGTTGATTCCCTCTTCAAGGTTTGAGATGTCTGCCATTAAAAGCTGGTCAGGGTATTTGTTCTTAATTTCCTTAATAAATTCTCCAGGAGTTTTGCCATCCCCTCTTTCTCTTAAGGTACAGTCTAAGGCTATGATATCAGCTCCAGCTTCTACAAGGCTATCTATTTCCTCCATGGTTACAGTGATATACTGCTCCCAGCCTGGATATTCCTTCTTTATAATACCTATTATCGGTAGGCCTACAGCTTCCTTTATTCTCTCCACATCCATTACACCGTTGGTTCTTATGGCACAGGCTCCCGCTTCCTTTGCCGCCTTAGCCATGAGAGGCATCATAGTATCCCCTTCAATATATAAGGGCTCACCGGGCAGTGCCTGGCAGGATACAATTAACCCTCCCTTAAGCTGTTTCATTAAAATTTCCTTATCCAAAATAGTTCTCCTCTCCTGTATAAAGACTTTGCTCTAATCCTCCCAATTCCTTAAACCTTTACAAAAAGCCCAAAAAACTTAACAGTGTTAAGAATTCCAGGCTAAAAGGAGGCAGCAAAATAATACACTTTCATTTCACTGCCTTAATTTTATAATACATAAAATTATCTATCAATATAATAAATTAACATTTATAGCATAATATTATAATCTATTTTATTCATTTACGTCCTAGCGCAGTTATTAACCTCTCCTACCATAATCTCAAGACCATGGATAAGCTCTAGAATAATATATTCTAGACATTCCTTCACCGCCTTTGGACTACCGGGAAGATTTAGTATTAAGGTATTTTTTCTTGTAACACAGGTAGCTCTAGATAGCATGGCTCTTTTTGTAAAGGTCATGGAGTATTGCCTCATGGCTTCTGGAATCCCAGGTACCCTTCTCTCCCCAACCTCCTCTGTAGCTTCAGGCATGCAATCTCTCGCAGAAAGGCCTGTACCACCTGTGGTGAATATAACCTCTGCCAGGTTTTCATCACAGATACGTATCATTTCATCCTTGAGAAGCTCCTTTTCATCGGGAAGGAGTGTCATAGAAACCACCTGAAGGCCATTTCTTTCTACGATTTCTCTTATGGCAGGACCGCTTAAATCCTCTCTCTCTCCTCTATAGCCTGAATCGCTGGAGGTAATTATTGCAGCCCTCATTAGTCAGCCTTCCTTTCCACTGTGCTCTCTTTTTGCGGATTATTTTCTACTATCTCTAATATATCTCCAACGGATATCTCTCCACCCTTTATTACCCTGGTGAATACACCTTCCCTAGGCATTATGCAGTCACCTACGGTATTATAAATATGGCAGCTGTCATGGCATATCTTTCCTATCTGAGTAAGCTCTAATAAAGCCTCACCACATTTAAAAAGTGTTCCAATAGGAAGCTTTGCAAAGTCTATTCCCTCTACCACTAGATTTTCTCCAAAGGCTCCATATCCAACTAAAATACCTTTTTTTCGAAACTCCTCAATCTTTTCCTTAGCTAATAGGCTTACCTGTCTGTGCCAGGGGCCTCCATGAGCGTCACTTTCTATTCCAAAGTTATCTATAAGCTTCCCTTTTCCCACATTAACCTTTTGGGTACCCTTTTTTTCACTGATGCAAACTGCTTCAACTCTCCCCATAATAATTCCTCCTTGTATTTATCCCCCAATGGAAAACATCCTTCTCTTTTCTCCATCCTCCAAGGCTGAAGCCTTTTCAAATTCATGACTCTGGGGCTTATCTAGAAGTGTCCTTATAATCGACTCCTTAAGCTCATTATCACTACCTCCTCTACGGATGATATCCTTTAATAAGACTCCTTTGGAGTACTGAAGACAGGTTTTTAAATAGCCTTCAGATGTAAGCCTAACACGGTTACAGCCTTCACAGAACTTATGGGTTCTGGCGCTGATAAAGCCTATCCTTCCCATAAAGCCCTCAGCCTTATAATAATGGGCAGGTCCATTGCCCATAGCTTCATCTGTTACCTTTAAAGGTCCCAAAGCCTCTTCAAAAAGCTCAATAATTTCCTCTTCCCCCATAAACTCAAAGTTCTTTCCATAGCCTATGGGCATCATTTCTATAAATCTCACAGAGAGTGGCTTATTCTCTGCCAGCTTTGCAATATCTACTAATTCCTTATCATTTTTCCCCTTAAGAGGAACACAATTAACCTTTACCCTTAAGGATGGGTGCTTTAAGGCTGCCTCTATCCCTCTTATGGTTTTTTCAAAGCCTTCTCTGCCAGTTAAGCTCTCATAGTTATCTTTATTCAAACTGTCTAAACTTATATTCACTCCATCGAGGCCTGCCTCCAAAAGAGCATCTAAATTCTCCTCTAGGAGCACTCCATTGGTGGTAAGGGTTACAGAATTCACCCCACTGATTTTCTTCAGCTTTTTTATTAGAACAGCCAAATCCCTTCGTACTAAGGGTTCACCTCCGGTTATTTTAAAGTTTTTTACTCCTAATCTAGCAAATATCCTACAGAGTCTTTCTATCTCTTCATAGGTGAGGATTTCCTGATGATCTATCCAGTTAACACCATCCTTGGGCATGCAATATATACATCTTAGATTGCATCTATCGGTAACAGATATTCTTAAGTAATCTATCTCTCTATTAAAGCCATCCTTCATCACTGACACCCTTTTTCATTAATAAAGTCTCCGCTCTTACCACCGGACTTTTTCACTAAATGAACCTCTCCTATTTCCATACTCTTATCCATGGCTTTGCACATGTCATATATGGTTAATAATGCTACAGTCACTCCAGTTAAGGCCTCCATTTCTACTCCCGTGGCTCCCTTTGTAGCCGCAGTGCAGATGGCATAGATACAGCTCTTCTCTCTGTCCACTTCAAAATCCACTGAGCATTTTGTGATGAATAAAGGATGGCACATGGGTATTAAATTTGAGGTCTGCTTCACTGCCATGATACCGGCAACTCTAGCTACCCCTAAAACATCACCCTTGGAGACCCTGTCCTCTTTTATGGCTTCCATAATCTCAGGACTTACAGCTATCCTTCCCTTAGCTACAGCTACCCTTAGGGTATCCTCCTTCTCTGAAACATCCACCATTATTGCATTACCTTTATTATCAAAATGAGTAAATTCCCCCATGGTAATCTCTCCTCTTTACATTTATTAAATATCCCTAATTACTACTCCAGAAGAATTAACTCCTCAGGAGGTAGATATAAATATTCAGGAAGGCTTCCATTAAGCTCCTTCTGCCATTTCTCCTTATTTATCACCCACCGGAGCTTTCCATGACTGTTTTTACTTTTTATTATTAGCTCCAGATCAAAAGGCCTATTAATAGTCTCCACTAGACTTACCCTAAGGACATTGGTTAAGCCTATGTTTTTGATGCAGAGAGGCTTTATAGAATTGGAGTTTATAGCTATATGTCTAATATTTTCCTGAACCCTTTCCTCCAGTATCAGATTAACTCCCCAAGCTATAGCACGAACTTCAAAATCCGATATCCTTTTAATAGAGGAAATATTACTAATCCCCAGAAGCTTTGCAGCTTCTACTTTTCTAGGATTTTTAAAAAGCTTCTCTGTTGTCCCTTGATTAATAATGGTTCCAGAACTTATTATTGCCACATCCTGGCAGAGCCTGTAGGCTTCCTCTCTATCATGGGTCACCAGAATGACCTCTCTGGTAAAGGCTTTTATAGCTGGTAGAAGCTCTTCCAGCAGTTCCTCCCTTAAATAGCTATCCATGGCTGAAAAGGGCTCATCTAAAAGAAGAACCTCTGCTTCCGAGGCTATTATCCTTGCTAGAGCTGTCCTCTGCTGCTGTCCCCCTGAAAGCTCCCTGGGATAGCTCTTCTCAAGGCCCTTTAAGTGAAACAGCTCAATTAGCTCTTCTGTTTTTATATCTTTTGAAGCTCTTCCCTCTTTTATAACAAAGGCAATGTTTTCTTCCACAGTCATATGGGGAAATAAGGCATAGCTTTGAAATAGATAGCCTAGTCTTCTTTCCTGAGGAGAAAGATTTATCTTCTTTTCAGAATCAAAAAGGATCCTATCATTTAACACAATGGTTCCTCTATCAGGAGTTATTATACCTGCTATTACTTTTAGAGTTAGGCTCTTCCCTGCTCCAGAGGCTCCTAAAAGTCCAAGCCATCCCTCTTTTGTCTCAAGGTTTATATTCAAATCAAAGCCTTCAAATTTTTTGGCTATATCTATCCTTAGGGTCATTTCCTCCTCCTTTTTAGGGCAAGGCTCTCTAAGTAAGGAAGCCTGTTAATATATATCATTATCACTGCTGAAAGGATAAGAATAATAAAAACATATTTAGAGGCCTCCTCCATATTTCCTGCCATTACAGCAGAATATATGGCTAGGGGGAGGGTTCTTGTCCTTCCTTCAATATTACCTGCTATCATTGCAGTAGCACCAAATTCCCCTATTGCTCTGGCAAAGGCCAGCACTCCTCCGCTGATAATACCTTCCTTTGCACAAGGAAGCAGTACTCTCCAAAAAATCCTAACCTGACTTATACCCAGGGTCTGTGCTGCATAAATTATATTTTCATCCACTGCCTGAAAGGCTCCCCGGGCAGAACGATACATTAAGGGAAAGGACATGATAACTGCTGCCAGCACCACTGCCCACCAGGAAAATACTATTCTCACCTTAAAATACTCAAGAAAGAAGGCTCCTAGGGGTCTCCCTGTACCAAAGATATAAAGAAGAATAAAGCCTACTACTGTAGGCGGTAGAACTAGTGGCAGAATCAGTAGTGAATCAATCACTGCCCTAAGCTTCTCATTCTTTATTTTCATCACAAAAAAAGCAAAAAATATTCCCAGGAAGAAGGTGATGAATATTGCTAAAGCAGCAGTTTTTAAGGTTACTAATATAGGAGATACGTTCATTTTCTTCTTCCTTTCCTTTTAATATCTATTTCACTGGAGAAAATCCATAGCTTATAAAAATATCCTTTACTTCTTCTGAAGATAAAAAGGCTAAAAACTCTTTTGCAGCTTCTAGATTTTCGCAGTCTTCAATTATACCTGCTGGATAGAGTATTTTTTTCTTAAAAAATTCCTTTGGAGCTTCCTCTATTACCACTACCTTATCCTTCTCCAAAGCTGCATCGGTAGAATATACAAGCCCTGCCTCCGCACTACCTTCAGCCACCCATCGAAGGACTTCAGTTACAT
>JAEXSY010000442.1 GCA_023440105.1 Bacillota bacterium | reverse complement strand
GTCCACTACTGTTCTTACATCATCTGCTAGCCTGTCATAATCATAGCCTCGGAAAGGTTTGTCAGACTTTCCAAAGCCTCGGGTATCTATACCTATGCATCTATAGCCCATTTTGGGAAGGACATTAAACTGATATTCAAACAACTGGTGACTAGCTGGCCACCCGTGGAGAAACAGAATGGTTTCTTCTCCCTTAGGATTTAAGTCCTCAACATAAATTTTAACCTCTGGTTCTACCATGACGTAGTAACCCATTTAAAGCCTCCAAAAAAATATTATATTATGTAGGATATTCACTGAGACAGTATCAGTGAAGAAATAAGCGCAAAATAAATGGATATTACCAAAACATAAGCCACCTTTTCGTTAATGTACAAACCTTAATGTAGTAAATGGCAAAATATGGGTGATTATTACCTTTCCAGTTATTGTAAAGGCGTTGTATGTATTATATTATTATAGGATAAGGAAGTTTTATATAGACTGGTGGTATTGTGAAGTCCTTGTAAGCAATAGCTAAAGGAGGGAGATTATTGATATACGTTGCTCTGCTGAGAGGTATTAACGTTGGTGGTAATAATAAAATTTCCATGAAGCTTTTGAAGGAAACCTTCGAAAGAGTAGGTATGGAAGAGGTCATTACATATATAAATTCAGGGAATGTAATATTCAAAACTTCATGTTATAGTATAAATGAGCTTTCTGTGCTTTTAGAAAAAGCAATACTAAAGGATTTTAGCCTGGATATTAAGGTGCTACTTAGAACTTATGAGGACTTTGAAAGCCTCCTAGCCAAGATTCCTGAGAATTGGGGTAATAATAGTGTTATGAAATGTGATGTTCTCTTTCTCTGGGAGGATATAACTCCTCAGGAGCTGATAGATCAAGCAATGCCAAAGCCCGATATAGACACAGTAATATCCTATGATAAGGAAGTTATTTGGATAGTTTCCAAGGATAATGTGACTAAGAGTAATCTAAATAAGCTTATAGGGACAAAGGCTTATAAGAAGGTCACTGTTAGGAATATAAATACTACAAGAAAGATATACACATTAATGAACTCCATTCTGCACTGATAAATTCTATAAAATGAAAAAGGAGGATTTAGTGAGAGGTTGATACTACAATCACTATCTCACTAAAGATAAAATATGAAAATAAATATGATAAAAGAAAATAATACTGAGATTGCTGTGTTAGATAGCAGCGATATACTGATAAGTGATGTACAGTCAGCATTAGACCTTATAGCAACAGTAGGATGGGAAACTGGCTGTTCTCGTATAATTATAAATAAGTCGTCTATAAGCGAAGATTTTTTTGATTTGAAAACAAAGCTTGCTGGAGAAGTATTGCAAAAGTTCATTAACTATAATGTGAAAATAGCTATTGTAGGAGATTTTACTGTATACACAAGCAAGAGCCTTAGAGACTTTATTTATGAAAGCAATAAAGGAAAGAATATATTTTTCCTGCCAGATGAAAGGGCTGCTATTGAAAAATTGAGCCTGGTATAAACTTAAAATGGAAAAGGCAGTAGAATATATTGTTACAAGGGAATATTAAGCTTCTTTCAATATTTTCAAAAATATGGAGGTGCAATATTATGTTAGATAGCAAAGGCTTTGATTTATGGGCTAATGGATATGATAAGAGTGTCAATATAAGTGATGATAATAATGAATATCCCTTTGCAGGCTATAAGGATGTTCTTAATATTATTTATAATAAGATTCGCAGCAAGGAAAAAGGAACAATATTAGATATTGGTATTGGCACTGGTACTCTGGCAAATAAGCTGTACAGCGATGGATATTCTATATATGGGATTGATTTTTCTGAAAGAATGATTGAAATAGCAAAAGAAAAAATGCCTTCTGCAGAGCTTTATCAGTATGATATTTCCAAGGGGCTACCCGCAGAGCTGGATAGTATTAAATTTGACTATATAATAAGCACCTATACAATCCATCATTTAAATGATAAAGAAAAGGTAGAATTTATCAATGATTTGACTAGCTACTTAAATGATGACGGTGAGATAATCATTGGTGATATAGCCTTTGAAAATAGAGAAAAGCTAGAAGAATGTAAAGTGAAAGCAGGAGAACTATGGGATTATGAAGAGTATTACATAGTTTACGATGAAATTAAGGATAAATTTCAGACGGTGAACATATCCTTTATTCCAATACATCATTGTGCAGGACTTCTATATTTGCAGGATAATAGGCGGTTACGATAATTTTATAGGTTCATGGATAAAGGAAAGGTTTGTATAGCCTTTGTGATAGATAGAAATGTGAAGATTTTTTAGAGGTGAAGCAATGTGGAGTAAGACTAAAAAGCATTTGCAAAGTTTCTTGTGTACTTCATTAAAGGATAGAGTAGATTATTTCTGTTCAAATTATAGAATTCACGATGGAATTGGAAGAACATATATAACTGTTGATGGAAACGAAGTTTATAATATGTGTACCTTGAAAAGGGATTATTACCGCCAGCCAAAGGAAGGTGTATATTCCCAAGTGGAGTTTATTGAAGCAGTTAATGAATATCTAAATTCCCCTAAAGAAGCTTTGATAAAATCAGATAATACATTAATTAAGATATTGGTTATTCTTGATAGAAGAGTTGGAAAAAGAACCTTGGAAAATATGCACAATACAATAACCACTGAAGAAGAAATTGTTCAATATTTTTATAAGTTAAGATGTGATGCAGAAGGGATAATGGAACTGTAAAGTAGTTACTTTTGTATTAAATATAGAATATGTAGTTTGTTGAAAGATAGCACTTCTTAGGAAGTAAGAAAGGAAATGCTAATAAGGATTTTGATATAAATCTATTAAAGGAAAATTTCCACTTGAGAAACATAGAAGTAGAATGCTTTGACACCTTGAATGAAATTAAATTTGTTGTTACACCTGAGGTTTGTTATAGTGCAAACTAAAAACGTATTCATTTAATTTTTTAAAAGGGAGAATGGTATGGAGATAAAAGGGGAATCTATTATACTTCGGGATTATATAGAAGCAGATATAGATAAGGATATATATTGGGAAACGGTAGAGACTGAATGGCAGTTGTGGGACGCACCATGGGAATACGATGAACGAGAGCCTTTTGATCCAGATAAGTTCCGTAAAAAGAAGCTTGAAATACTGAGCCGGCAAAAGGATGAAAATCGTACAAGAAGTACCTTTGAAATCTGTATAAATAACGAAGAAAAGACTCATATCGGTGGCTGTAGTTTCTATAAGATTGACGATAACTTCATCTTTACTAAAGGTGAGGGGAAATGCGCCATAGGTATAGGTATTTGTTCTGTTAATGCTCGAAGAAAGGGATATGCTACCTCTGCTATGAAATTATTCATATATTATCTTATGTCCAAGGGATATTATGAGTTTTATACTCAAACTTGGTCAGGGAATTACAGGATGATTGGACTTGCTGAAAAGTTAGGCTTTGAGGAATGTAATAGAGAAGAAAATGTGAGAAATGTTAGGGGAAATAATTATGATGGCTTGACCTTTAAATTATCTATAGAGAATTTTATCAAAAAATATCCTTTAGTTTTAAATTATAGAGTCTGCTACTAATGAGTCACCTGATTTATTAAAATAGAATCTATAAGAGAAAATAAAAGGATATTATGGAAGAGGTGATTACCATAGTAAAATTAGAAAAAATGACCAAATTTGATTTTGACCATTATAAATCAATTGCAGTTAACTCATATGCAATTGAGAAAGTTAAAGCAGGCGCTTGGACTGTAGAGGAAGCCTACAAACTATCGAAAGAAACATTTAATAAATTACTTCCTAATAATATAGAGACAGAAGGACAGTGTCTTTATTCAATCTTTGATAATGATAAAAACATCAAGGTAGGTTATTTATGGCTTGGGGTCAATGAAAGCCTAATCGGTAAGACTGCCTTTATATTTGATTTTTTAATTTTTGAAGAATTTCGTGGTAAAGGATATGGGACTCAATCGATGATAGCACTTGATGATGAAGCAAAAAAACAAGAAATAAGTAAAGTGTCTCTACATGTATTTGCAAATAATAAGGTAGCTATTAGCTTATATGAGAAGTCTGGTTTTAAAAATACTGATATTAATATGTCTAAGTATATTTAATATGTAAAGACTGATTTTTCAGCTCATATGAATTAACTATATTTATATCTCTATAAGAACAAACAATTTTTATTTGTTTTGGAGTAAGATTATGGAAAAGTTATTTTCTGAGATAAAGCTATTCCAGGTAAAGCCTTCAAAAATTGATGAGTTTGAAGAGCTGATTAAAAAGATGCAGAACAAGCAAAGAGAACAGATGGGTTGCACTAATATAAAATACTTAAAACGATTCTATGTATTCGATACTATTGATAGTCCACCAAGGGAATTAACAAGGATTGTTAAGTGCGTAAAGTACTATTCCTATTGGGAATTTGAAACCCTTGAGGCATATCATGAAGCAACAAAATGGTTTTTTAGTGCTTATGAAAAGGATATTATGAAGATGCTTATTGCACCTTTTGACATTAACTGTGGAGAAGCCATAGGACAATGATTAAGCTGCTCATATAAAAGGTCAGGGTGAGATAAATGATAGAAGCAAAAATAATTGGTTTAGGAAATACTGCAGAAGTTTATCCTTGGGAAGATGGTAAAGTTCTCAAGCTTTTTTATAAAGGATATCCAAAGGAAGCTGTAGAAAGAGAGTATTTTAATGCAAAAGTAATTGGAGCCTTGGATTTTGCGAAGCCTAAGGCTTATGAGCTCATATCTTATAAAGATCAGATAGGTATTATTTATGATAGGGTAGAGGGGGAATCCCTTCTTCAGTGGGTGCTAAAAACTAATAATGTAGAAGATTGTGCAGAACATATGGCAAGGCTTCATAAATCAATTCTTAAAAATAGAGTTAGGAATGTAAAATGTTATAAGGATTTTTTAAAATACCATATAGAAAAAGCAGAAAGGGTAAGTTTGAATGAAAAAGAAAAAGCCCTTAAGCTATTGAATAAATTGCCCGATGGCGATATCCTTTGTCATGGAGATTTTCATCCAGGGAATATACTGATGTCAAGGGTTCCAACGGTTATAGATTTTATGAACATCTGTCACGGAGATTATTTGTATGATGTTGCAAGAACAGTTTTTCTTATAGAGTATACCCCAGTTCCAGGAGATTTTTCTGACAGAGAGAAGCTTCTGTGTCTTAAGAGATATTTGGCTGCTCTATATCTCGAAAAGATGAAGGTAACTAGAGATATGATAGGAGATTATCTTTCTGTTATTTCTATAGCTAGAGCTGGAGAATGTCCTGATGAATAGTTGCTTACGTAATGATATAAAATTTGTTATCAAAAACTTTCTATAATTTTTGTTTATTATGTAAAAATATCAAAAAACGACATTTTTCTTGAATGTTATCAAAGCATATGGCAATATGTATAGGTAAAGTTTAATAGAAAGAAGGATAACAAATGAAGATAATTCTAAGACACACATATTATGACTTTATGAAAGAATTCAATAGCAAGACTGAACTCGTTGGAGCTTGTATTGATATGAAGGAACATCAGGGATTAAAGTACTCAGATAGTCAAATCAAAAAAATGAAGATTTGTGAACTAGTTGAGAATTTTTATAGAACCTTTAGAATTGAAGAATAGAAGTTAAAAGGCACTGTTTTGTGTCTTTTTAGAATCATAAAAAGACCTACTTACGTTCATAATAAAGTTAGTGAAAATATTCTAAGGTTTATTTACACATAAGGAGGTTATTATGAACGCTGATCAGCAGAAGTTTTATGATTATGTCATGGATAAGGTTATGGATAATAAACGAGAGGAACTTAAGGAAATTCTGGAAGAATGCTTTAGAAAAATGGGAGAAAATCAGCTT
The DNA here is from genome assembly GCA_023440105.1 of Bacillota bacterium. Lineage (GTDB taxonomy): Bacteria > Bacillota > Clostridia > Clostridiales > Clostridiaceae > JAEXZL01. The sequence goes on along the minus strand of JAEXSY010000442.1, from coordinate 1,802 downwards.
TCAAAGGGTGATATTGAAAGAACAGCTGAAATTCTTACTCCTCTTTTAAGACCTAAATACAGGGAAGAGGTCAGAAATGTTATGCTTGATTTTGCAGAGAACTTCAGAAAGCAGGTTGGAAATAAATAACTAAGCATAAAGAATCCTTATGAGATAAGGGTTCTTTTTATTTAAAGAGATTGCTTCTGAACCTATAGGACATAATCATCATAATATATACAAAAATACATGAGGAAGGTTAAAGTGTTTAATTATCAATATTACAGGGTAACCATAGATAAATATACCTTAGCTAATTTGAATCTACGAGGTGAAAAGTCTCTTCAAGGTAATGTACTGACGGTGATTCCTAAAGGAGAAAGAGTAGAGGTTATGGATATAGATGAGGAGTGGACTAAAGGATCCTATAAGGGTCTTGAAGGTTATTTAAGTACAAGTTATCTTTCACAAAGTAAATTTCCATGGACTAACCTTAATCTAAGAGCGGATAGGAGTACATCCTCAAGGATTATAACTACGATACCTAAGGGAGAACGGGTAGAGATAATAGAAGAAGGGCCTGAGTGGAGCAGAGCTGTATTTAATGGGCTTACAGGCTATGTGACTAAATATTATCTCTCCGATGATGGAAATCCTCCTGGTGATCTCAATTATAAAGACTTTTACACAGATATGGACAGCTTTGTTAGCAGTAATAATATACAAAGCCCTACGAATTATCTTCTTATTACAGATTTGAGAAATAGGCTTACTTATGTTTATAGAAAAAACAATAATAGCTGGCAGCAGCTTTATAGATGGAGCTGTACCGTAGGTAAGCCTGAAACTCCTACAGTTCAAGGGATTTTTGATATTAAAGGAAGAAAGCCTGGCTTTGGTACTGATAGGTATTCCGTAAAATATGCCACAAGGATTATAGGTGGATATTACTATCACTCTATACTATATAATTCTACAGGGAGCTATGTAATTGATGGACGTTTGGGTATGGCCTTAAGTCATGGCTGTATAAGACTTGCTACTCAAAATGCAAAATGGATATATGACAATATACCTAACCGCACTACAGTATTGATACATTAATAATAAGCAGAGCCTAGGACTTATTTTGCTGGTCCTAAGCTCTTTTCTATTCTATAGGGATTAAGACCAGACAAAATTCTTTACATCCGCCCCAAGCTCAAAATGATATTTTACAATGCCAAGGTCAATTTTACTGCAAAAGCCTATTCCTGCCTTAGCTGAAACTTTATTTTCATTTAAGGTAAATTGAAACTTCTGCTGATTAATAGCAGTGGGTGCAAGAAGTGCTGCTTCTACTCCCTTTCTGAACCAATCAGGCATTGGTCCATTTACTTTGCTTACCTTTTCTATGGATTTTGATTTATGAGGAATACCCTGGTTCTTTCCATAGCCGATGGCAATTACACAGCAGAGCTCTTCGCCTTCGTTAATAGTGAAGACACTCTTTTTTTTGCTGTAGGTTAATGCCACCCAGCAGGTATTCAAGCCTAAAGCTTGAGCATAAAGAACCACCTTTTCTCCATAATAACCACAGGATTCATCGAGGCTAGAATCCTTCTTGCCTATAAGAGCAATATAATTTTTAACCCCATATAGCTTGCCATAGTGAGCCATGAAACCGCTGAAGGCCTGAGGTTCGTCGAGGACAAGCTGCATATGCAGTCCACTTTCTTTATTGCAGCTATCAATAAATTGAAGCAGCTTTTCTTTTACATCTCCAACAATCCTCTTATCCTCATATGAACGAACTGAATGTCTCTTTTCCATTGCTTCTAAAA
>JAEXSY010000405.1 GCA_023440105.1 Bacillota bacterium | reverse complement strand
TTACGGAGGATGTTTGAGACAGCAGGAAATAAAATGTTCCAATGAACAGCCAACATATGGAAAGAGTCATCCTCTTCAACCTTTTTAACACAGTCGGTACTACCCAGGAAAAAAGCATTGCCCCTGTGGCTGGCATAGAGATGACTACTCCTGTATGAGCTATGGGAATGTTATTCTGAAAAGCCCAAAGAGAAAGTTTGACAAAAATTGAAGTAAATACAATAGAAAATGACATACTAATGATTGCCATTTTCCATATTTTAATTGGTATCTTACTGTTATTGGATGCCTTTCCAGTATTCTGTTCAGACACCATTTCTTTTTCATTATCCATAAAAATATGAATAAAGAACAGCGCCGGAATTCCTGTCAGAAAAAGGAGAAAAGAGGCTCTCCAACTAAATGATGCAAGGAATCCAGCTCCCATGCTGGCAAAGATACTGCCGGCCTGGGAAACTCCTGATATTTTGCTGAATATTTTTGATTCTTCATCTTTCACCTTGAGATCTGCAACAATTGCATTTAGAAGAGGTGTAATCATTCCAGTGCCTATCCCTGTAATAATTCTAAATAGCATGAGCACAGGATAATTCCATGCTATCCCTGTCAAAATTCCCCCTAAAGTAAAAAGAAGAACCCCCATCAAAAGTGCTCTCTTTTTACTTTTGACCAGAATACTGCATAAACAGTTTGTTAAAAAACTTATAAATGAAACAATCGAATAGACTAATTCTATCTGTACTCCAGATACATCTGGAAACGCGTATTTCAATTCTACTATAATGGATGCTGCGACCTGAGACCCGATTAATGTCAAAAAAGCTGTGCTAAACAAAAATAAGTCCTGTCCTCTAAAGACGTGGTACTTTTTTTCGCTTTTATCACTTGACCAACTCATATGAATTTACACTTCCTCAATTTTTCCTTCCCTGGGAGTTTTAGTAATAGTATCTATACTTTCGTATATACTTATGAAAAATTCTTCAGATAGATTTTTGTTATACCTTACCACAGGATATTCTGAATTCTAATCAGAAAAAGTTTTTTTTCTCTGTTTATATATTTATTCGGCTGTGGTTTTATCTGATATAGCTTCAAAAAATAGATTTCAGTATTACTTTGCAAAAAATATTGAAATTCCGTATCGTGAATTCTTTGTATTTCTCTGTGGATAACTTTTCAATATAATCAGCCCGCTCGGACATTTTTACTGATACCATTACCGCACAGGTCTTTTTCTTAAGCTTTGCCTTGCACCTGTCACGGTTCGGACAGGAGGTGCAATGGTGCTTTTTGAATGAAGCGCAGCACATTCCTGTTTGATCATAATAGGTACACTTTATAGGAGAATGACCTGCCGGGCAGTGAAGCACTCTTTTACCATCTTCAGTAAAAACAAAGCCTGCCATAATGGTATCCGGCTGCCTTCCATTGAGGGCTGTAGGAATAAGATCTACATTTTTTTCTTCTGCAAGCTTTTTATTTTCTGTGCCACTATAAGCAACGTCGAAAATATGAACCTCGGGTGTATCACTATCACTTCGAGATTCCAGGTATTCCTTGCAGAAGGAGCTGTCACTATGTGTATTCTGTTCGTAGTTGATGCCTATTATCAGACTTATGCCATCATCTCCAACGGTTTCAACGATATTTGCAACATATCCTTTATGGTCCTTGCCAGCTTTATTTCTGTATGTTGCATCTGAATCAGAAGGGTTCTGGAGACTGGAAGGGGCGATATCCTGTTTTTGCTTTGGAACGATATTATCGTCTTCGTCTTTGGAGGTCTGTTCTTCAAGTACACGGATGAGAAGCTGGTATTCAGAAAAATCATGCCACTCATCGGAAGACAGTATCCCTTTAAGGGATACGGGTCCTGTATGATTGTATTCAGGCGTATTGATACATCTTCATTTTTACAATAATAGATTATTTTATTATGATCTTCTGGGTGAAGATAGTGCTCCATTCCTTCTGGAATGAGTTCATCAGAACCCAGGCGATGCATAAGCTTTACTGCATTTGCCACAACAGGATAAATAATTTACAGGCGAGACATACACTTGCAGCTAGATGAAATCATCAAGCTGTCCATTCACTTTAAGCTGGAATTGAGATTAAGAAAGTCAGTATATACCTGTGAAAGATTCATCATTTCACTGGTAAGCAGGTCTTCTCCCGTTGTAACCTCATGATTGAATACTCTTTCACGGAAGCGACTGAAGGTACGGTCGCTGACCGGCTGAACAGGAAGACTTGTAGTATGCAGTGCATACTGAAACCGGATATCGCAGCAGATAGAATCGATAAGCTCATCATCGGTAAGCCCTAGAAGTTCTTTCAGCATCAATGCTCCTATAACAACATTAACTGGAGTATTGGGTCTGGAGAAAGGATTATCACTGTAAAGAACTGAGAACCTTTCTTCATTGATCGCTGGGAAAACAATATCAGCAAAGTCCTTTGCCCATGATTTCAGTACAATCTTCTGTGTTCTGGGCGAAAGACCAATGAATCTATCATCGAGATTAATTTGATGGAAATTATTAGTTTTAAAAGACATATTATCTGCTCCTTACCTTTGATATGTCTTTATTATACTACTATATTTATGTGTTATAAAATGGGGATAGCTAGTTTTGACACCTAAATCATATATAATAACTAAATGTGACTAATTTACTAATGAGTTAGAAAAAAATATACTTTGATTACATAACTAAATTATTCTGTAAAAGTATCGGATTGATCATCTGATTGTAAATTTAGATATGAAACATCTTCTCCTTTTATGCATTCAAAAGCCTTGCCAAATGAATTTTCTGTCAGATTAGTATAATCACACTTTAACATATCTAATAGTAATTTGAATTCAATTGCTAAGGAATCAGCACCTGCTCTCATAGCTATGTTTGCATCTTCCATACTCCTAATGCTAGCTGCTAAAATTTCTGGTGAATGATCCATTCTGTCATATATACTTCTTATTGTTTTTACTGTATTCTCCATATCAAGACCGTACTCTATGCCTCTAGCTATAAAGGGAGAAATAGCAAAAGCTTTGACTTGAGCAGCAACAACAGCTTGCCATGTTGTGAATAGTCCTGTCGCTATACATTTAATCCCTCTATTGCTTAATACTTTAATTGCTTGGAAGCCGTCAGAAGAAGAAATGATTTTAACGCCTACTCTACGAGAAAGCGAACAAATATCAAGTGATTTTTCTACAATATCTTCCCAACATTTACCGTGGACTGATTGAAACACTTCAAGCTCCTTGCTTTCATCTAGCATAATTTGTGTAGATTCTTTTAGTGTCACATTCTCACCATAAGCTTTTAATACAATATTTGAATTAGTTAATATAGCAGGTACTCCAAGTCTAGCACCTAGTAACATATTTTCTTTTGTATCGACACCAATGTAAAGTTTCATTTTTACTACTCAGATATATTTTTATATAAAATATATCTTACCTCCTTTTCATGATTATACTTAAATATTGTAAATGTTATTGTTTTTATTTGTATTTAATTTTACAAAGTAGAATGGTTAAAGATAGACCTAATGTTACACTATTTGCCATTAGTATTGCTGTATCACCAACCATAATACCGTGAATTATCCATAGTAATATACCAATTATTTGAATACAATACATTTCTAAAGAAATTGCTGAGGTATCTTTTGACTTTAATACTTTGATTACTTGTGGTACAAATGCCAATGTTGTTAATGTTCCTGCAAATAATCCAATCATATTAATTCCCTCCTTTAGTAAATACCAGATATTCATTTAAAATAAAAATCACTCATAATAAGTTCGATGAGTGATTTTAACTATAATGTCTATTTGATTCTTATAAAAATATCTTCTTATTTTTATTACTAATCTTTAATAGTAGGGATCCTTTGGCCCCTAATAGGAATTAGTACTGCCTTACAGTTTAATATTGTTCTAGAATATTCAATAGGAGTTGAGTTGCGTAATCTATTTATCATCTTCATTACTATAGCTGAATCATCTTTATTTAAGTTAAGTGTAGAAAGAGTGAACTCATCATAAATGGTGTGAGCTTCAATACTACCATCTAATATTTCTATCGGGTAGCCTTTTCTATCCAGGTAACCATGAAAATTAGATTCAATTTCCTTGATATCCTCTTTAAAGTTAGGGACAAAATCACATGGGATATAGGTTCTTGTAATAGAAACAGGATTACCATCACCATATTCGACTCTGTAAAATACATATACATTTGTAGGATTCCTGACTGCTAAAATATCACAGATTTCCTGGCTTGCTATTATTTTGTCATACTTTATAATTTTCTTCGTAACTGTTTTTCCACTTAATTTAATTAATTCTGAAGTATTGAAGGCGGGAAAAAAGAAATCATATGAAGGATTCAAACTCTGATCCGCAACGAAGGTTCCTATTCCTCTTTTTCTGTATAGATATCCTTCTGATATCAATTCAGATATAGCCTGCCTAACCGTGGTTCTAGATACATCGAAAATTTGTTGCAATTCTAGTTCTGTAGGAATACTTTTATTAACTTCATATGTACCTTTTTTTATATTTTCTATGATTACCTCTTTAACCTGATAATATAGAGGCATTGGACTATTTTTATTAATCATATATATTAATCACCTCCTTAGACATCATAACAACATTATATCAACACCAGTAAATTTTGCAATACAATAAAATAAAAAGTGCTAAAAATTTTAATTATTCTTGATAAAATTTTAAAATATTTATTTTGTAAACGTTAATAAAACAAATTACAGGGAAAAATTAGAAATAATAAATTAAATAATAATATTCAAAAAATAGTTGACAGGATTCTTGAGATAGAGATATAATGATGTCGAGATAAGTAGTAAAGGAGTGGTTGTTGTTGTATGAGGTTAAGGATAGAATTCCAAATTTCGATTTAAACCCCTATATAGAAATTAAAGATACAATTTCATATGGTGGGAGTGCAGCTATTGTAAGTGAATTAAAAAAACAATTTGATCCAAATAAGAAGATGGTAGTTACTTTTGATTACTATCATGGTGTTGATGAAAAGAAACTTTACGATGAAATAATATCACAGCTTGATGCAGACTTGTTTATAGACACTAATGAGATAAAATATCCTGAAGAAATAATAAGCAAGAAATTTCATAAATTTATAACTGATGATCGAGTTAATGGAGTTTTGTGCACCTGTAAAATTGAAGAGTTCTTTGATGAGGAACTTATCAAAGAAGCCAACGAAAAAATAGCAAATGCAAATGGTTTAGTAGTTGTTTATGGGGTAGCAGCATCCGTAGTTAACAAAGGAGACGTTCTAGTTTATTGTAATCTCGAGATTCAAGAGGTTAAAAGAAGATATGGCAAGGGTCTTGACAACTGGGGAGCTAAAAATTATGACGAAGAATTTCTAAGAAAAGAAAAACGGTACACCTTCTTAGAGGGAAGAGTTCAAGAATGGCACAAAAGACCTCTCTTGGAATCCTTAGATTACATGATAGATTGCAATAATCCTGAGTATCCTATTATGATTTCTGGAGATACCTTCAGACATGTTATGGATGAATTTGTTAAAAGACCATTTAAGTGTGTACCTTTTTTCAACCCAGGAATATGGGGGGGACACTGGATAAAGAAAGTATTCGGAGCAGGACAAGATTTGCCTAATACCGCCTGGGGAATTACAGGTATAATTGATTTTCAAGGGGTTCAGGCTAAATGTGGAGATAATATTGTTAAATTTCAAGGAAAGGATATTGAGCTGTATAAGCCAATAGATTTTCTGGGAGGACAAGTTTTTTACCTATTTGGCTATCGCTGCCCAGTTACTTTAGATTTTCTCGATACATGGGGAGGAGGTAATTTAAGCCTTCAATGCCATCCTACTGTATCATATAATCAAGAGGTATTTAACTGTCCTACTGGACATTATGAAAGTTATTATATGCTTGATACCACTGAAAATTCCAGTGTTTATCTTGGTACTAAAGATGGAGTTAAGGTTAAAGACCTAGTGGAAGCGTTCAAGGAAGCTCAAATAACTGGAGAGTTTGACGATGAGAAATGGATAAATAAATTACCTATGAAAAAGCACGATCACATATTTATTCCTAGTGGTACTATACATGCTTCTGCTAAAGATACATTAGTACTAGAAATCAACACTGTATGGTTAACAACCTTTAAGTTATGGGATTGGGGTCGCGTAGACTTTGCCGGAAAGCCAAGACCAATTGATATAGGACATGGAGAAAAGAATATACAGGAGAGATATCAGACTACCTTTGTAAAAGATAAGCTTGTATCAAAGAGGAGAGAAGTTGATAGGGGCGATGGCTGGAGGAAGGAACATTCTGGAACTATGGAGTATGAGCCTCTACATGTAGATAGATACTGGTTTACCAAAGCTGTACATTTCGAGACCAACGATACAGTGAAGGTAATGTGTTTGGTCGAAGGAGAAGAGGCAATTATAATGAGTCCTAATGATGCTTTTGAACCTTTCGTTATTCACTATGCCGAAGCTGTTTTCATACCAGCGAAGGTTGGACAGTTCTATGTTAAGCCATACGGAAAATCAGAGGGTAAAGAGCTAGCTATATTAGAGTGCTATCAGGATTTAGGTAGCAGATACTAAAATAATATGAGGATTATGTATGTTGTTTTTAACATGCATAACCTCTTCATAAAAAATATTAATAAAGTCCTTTATAAAAATATAAAAGTGATTGAGAGGTTTTATAAATGAGTATTTCATTAGTAAGAGTAGATGATAGAATGATACATGGCCAGATTGTACTTATGTGGACAAAGTTTTATCAAGGTGATGCTATTGTAGTACTAGCTGATGAAAAAGTAACTAAGGATAAATTTATGGTGAATATCTTAAAAAAGTCTGGTAATGCCATGAACAAAAAGGTATTTGTATTTGGCGTAGAAGAAGCTATAGAAAAGCTTCCAAAGGTTATTGAGTCTAATAAAAGATATTTTTTAATATCAAAACAGATTCATCTACTGGCAGAGGTAAGAAGGGCTGGAATAGATTTTGGAGATACCATTATATTTGGGACAGCTAGCCAAAGAGCTGACACTGTTAAGGTTTACAACAATATATATCTGTCTGCAGAAGATGTAAATGATTGCAAGTATCTGGATTCTCAAGGTGTTAAATTGAATTTTAAGTTGATTCCTGATGAAGAAGGAACAACTTGGAATAATGTTAAAAAAATATTTAATTAAAGAAAGGAGTAAGAGAATGGTTTTAAAGGCATTATTAATTGGTTTTTTTTGCTGGCTTGGATCTTATGAAAATTGTCAGCCTTTAGGAGTAACTTTTTCAGGTGCTCTGTCAAGGCCAATCATTGGAGGTATGATTGTTGGTATTATACTAGGGTGTCCTGCTGAAGGCGTCATCATGGGAGCAACGATTCAATCTATGTACCTTGCTAATGTTGTTATAGGAGGTGTTGCTTCTGCTGATATGACATTCGTGGCTTATCCTTCGATTGCACTTGCTCTTTTAGCCGGTGCATCTGCTGAAGTTGCCATGACAATTGCTGCTACAGTTGGTATCATAGGTGCTGCTATATTTACTTTGTACGAAACAATTGCGTCAGTATTCTTTGCTTTAGGTGATAAGGCTATAGCTAAAGGCGATATAAGGGCTATGAAGATATCTTACACAGTTTTACCTCCTTTGCTTAGCTTATTAATCCGTGGTGGTGTTACAGCTTCAATAGTTCTCTTAGGTAGCGAATATGCTGCTAAGTTGCTTGCTTCTATACCTCAAGTTATTCTTGATATAGCTGGAGTTTTGGGTGGTATGCTTCCTGCAGTTGGTATGAGTATTCTTCTGGCATATACATTAAAGGATATGAAGATGATTATCTGGTTTGTTATAGGTATTATAGGAATATCCTTATTAGGACTAAATATGGTTGCCGTAGCTGTACTTGGAGGATGCTTAGCCGTAATGTACTATATGTTTACAACTAGAACTGCTACTGCAGTCGCATCAAATGATGATGAGGAGGAATTCTAGTATGAGTGAATATGTTAAGTTAACTAAGCAAGAAGTAAGAAGATCATGGTTTTTATGGTGGAAATATTGCTTATGTGTTTTTGGTTTTGAAAGACTTCAAGCTCCCGGTATGACTTTAGCTCAACTGCCTGTTATAGAAAAATTCTATAAAAATAATGAAGAAGGTAAAAAGGCAGTATTAAATAGACACAGGGTTTTTTATAATACTGAACCCAATTTCGGAGCAATGGTTACTGGTATGGTATTAAGTTTTGAAGAGAATATTGCTAATGGAAAGGAAATATCCGATGATTTTATACAGAATGTTAAGGTTGGTTTAATGGGTCCTTTTGCTGGTATTGGTGATGCCATCAATCAGGCTACAATTCCTCCTATAGTTCTAAGTATTGCAATAGGGTTATCTGCGGGAGGATCTTTTGCTGGACCTCTATTTGCTACTATCTTACTTCCAATTTACACTACTTTAATTAATTATTACTTCTTCCATTTAGGGTATAATTTAGGCGAAAATGCAGTAGATATGGTTTTAGGAGAAAAAATGGCTGCAATACAGGAAGCTATGAGCGTTCTTGGCTTAACAGTTACCGGTGCTGTAACAGCGAATTATGTTAACGTTAACCTTGCTCTTACCTATACAAGTGAACAAACTACTGTAGCTCTTCAAAGTATTTTAGACGGAATTTTTCCTAATCTTTTAGAGATAGGTTTGGTTCTTCTAGGTTTTTGGCTTTTAACAAAGAAAAAGTTTAATGCTATTAAGCTAATACTCATCCTTTTAGTTATAGCCATCGTAGGTGTTGTTACAGGTATTCTATAACTAATAAGGTCTCTCAATAACAAATGGAAGGAATATTCGTATTCCTTCCTCTTATGAAAAGAGGACAGCATATGAAGGAAATATTTGATTTTTTGAACTATACTATTCCCATCAGAAGAAATGTAAGAACTAAGGTTAGATTTCTCACATATTTGAATAATGAATTTGAAAAATTGGGTTTTAAATGCAAAATGTGGAAAGTGAAAAATGGCATGTTTACAATGTATAATTTGGTAGTCGGTAATTTAGCATCTTCTGAAAACATAATTCTTGTAGGCTATGATACACCTATAAAAACTATTCAGCACAATTATCTATATTATCCTTTAGATGCAAATAAAAATAAGGCTAATGAAAAAAAGAATATTTATTTACAAAGTGCTTTGTCTATTCTAGTTATAATAAGCTGTTTTGCAGGAGCATATTACATTTCCAGAATAAATATTAAATATAAATTGATACTTACCATTTTATTAGCTATTACAGGTCTAATAAGTGCTCTTTCTATTAAAGGAATACCCAATGGGAATAATCTTAATAAAAATACAGCTGCCGTAACAATTACAATGAAATTGCTTTATGACACTGATATTGATAAAACAAAATTTGCTGTCGTTTTTTTAGATCGAACAGCTGATGGATATTTTGGATATAAAAAAATAAAGGACATTTTAGGAGAGAAGTTAAATAGAAAAAACATCATAATTCTTGATTGTTTAGCATATGGAACACACAACTACTTAATTACTAACTGTGATAAAAGCGAGATTACTGAAAAATTAAAAAAGGAAAATACTTTTATAATTAAGACCTTGAGGAAAAATGATGATTACTCTTCTGTAGTTAGTATTTTTAATAGAGTATTCTATATGTTTTGTGCTGATGAGCTAGGTGGAGAATTGGTTGTTAAAAATACTAGAAGTAAAAACGATAGGTACTACATGTTAGAGAATATGGAAAGGATTGAGGAAGCATTAAAAAGCTGCTTCAACTAGATTATGAAATTATTATGCTCAGATTATGATGGAACCTTACTAATCAATGATAGGATATCCGAAGAAGATATTAAAGCTATTGAAGCATTTAGGAATGAAGGCAACCAATTTGCCATAGTTACTGGAAGAACCTACGGTGTGATAATAGACGAACTTAATGATCATATGCTAAGTTATGACTATTTAATATGTAATAGTGGAGCCTCAATTGTTAAAGAAAACATTTTTATAAAGAGTTTCGTTGATATAGATGTTGCAAAAAATATCGCTAAATACTTTAAAACATCAGATGTTATGGTGTATGGACTTTCTAATGGAGTAGATATCTCAAGATACTCAAAAGCTAAGTTGGATTTTAAGCTTTATGCAAAGTCAAGGAGGGAAGAACTGAGTGAAGAATACATACTTAATCAAGGTGAAGTATGTGGTTTTTACTCAATTTTTAAAGATAAGGCAGATATGATGAAAACAGCTCAGCATCTTAAAGAAAATTTTGAAAATGAGATAGAAGTTCTTATAAGCAGTGATAGAAGTATTGATATATCACCAAAAGGTGTTACAAAAAGTTCTAGTATAAAATATATAGGCAAAAATAATGATTTTAAATCAATTTATACAATCGGTGATTCTTTAAATGATTTAGATATGATAAAAAGCTTCCACGGTTTCGCTATATCTAGTGGAAACCAAGAACTAAGAAAGCATACGCAACAGATTGTTAACAATTTGTATGAGTGTATAGAAAGAATAAATAACGGAGGGATTAAATGAAGACAAGTTATTATTACGACGAAACCCGTAAACCAAATTTTAATCTACATCCTGTTTCAAAAATTAAGGATGTTAGTTCTATTAAGGGGCATGAAAACATTGTTCAAGCAATTAAAGAAAAGATAACTTCACTTAATAAGGAAAAAATAGTAGTAGTATTTGACTATTATCATGGAATTAATGAGGAAGTGTTATTAAAGAAAGTCATTGAAAAGTTAGGTGCTGATTTGTTAATTGATACAAATGAAGCTCATTATTCGGAAGAAGAAATATTGAATAGGTTTGGCAAAAATATTACTGATGACAGAATAATGGGAGTTATGTGCATTGAACACATAGACAAGTGTTTTGATCCTTGTATTGTTAAAAATTTAAGAGAAAAGATAGAACAAGCTAATGGACTTATTGTAGTTTATGGGGTAGCAGCTACAGAGATCTACAAAGGAGATATTGTTGTATTTGGTAATATGGCAAAGCAAGAAGTATTAACAAGATACAGAAAAGGTCTTGATAACTGGGGAGCAGGAAATTACAATGAGGATTTCTTAAAAAAAGAAAAAAGATTCACTTTCTTTGAAGGAAGAATGCAGGAGTGGCATAAGAGACCAATTTTAAATAGCTGTGATTTTATAATTGATGGTAATTCCGAAAATGCTGATGTTATGGTTACTGGAGAAGATTTCAAAAAAGCATGTAAACAGCTTACCAAGCAGCCATTTCAAAATATTCCTCATTTTGCTCCAGCTGTATGGGGCGGTCATTGGGCACAAAAAGTATTAGGAGCAAAGCCTGAAGAAGTTAACATAGGCTGGGCTACTCCTGCTGCATTAGAAATGCTTCCTGTGGCATTAGAAATGGGAGGTAATGAGTTTGTAATCCATGGTGCAGATTTAATGTACGTTGAACCTAAGGGAATCATTGGATTTAAGCAGTTTTCTAATTATGGTTACAAAGCTCCTGTTATAGCGAATTATCTGGATACTTGGGAAGGTGGAAATTTATCCTTGCAAGTTCACCCTGTAATGTCATATTGTCAGGAGATGTTTAATGCTGATTTTGGACATCATGAAAGCTACTATATGATGGATACTATGGAGGACTCATCAGTTTACCTTGGTGTTAAAGAAGATGTTGATTTTGATGAAATGATTTCAGCCTTTAAAGAGGCTCAGGAAACTGGGGAATTTGATGATACAAAATATATAAACAACTTTCCTATGAAAAAACATGATCATATATATGTGCCTGGTGGCACAATTCATGCATCAGGTAAAAATACTGTAGTTCTTGATTTAGATATATTCGGGCTTCAAACCTTTAAACTTTGGGATTGGGGAAGAATCGATTTTGATGGAAAACCAAGACCAATAAACATAGAGCATGGTGAAAAGGTTATTCAAAATGAAATACGTACTGAATTTGTAAAGAAGAACTTAATATCTAAGCGCCAGGAAGTGGCTTCAGGTTATGGTTGGAGAAAAGAATTTTCTGGAACAACTGAATACGAACCATTTGCAGTTTATAGATACTTCTTTGATAAAACTGTATTCCTGGAAACTAACGATGTTATACATATTATTGTTTTAACTGAAGGTGAAGAAGCAATTATAGAAAGTCCAAATGGTGACTTTGAACCCTTTGTTATTCATTATGCTGAAGCTGCATTCATCCCTGCTGCGGTAGGTCAATTCACAGTTAAGCCATATGGTAAGTCTGCTTCTGAAGAGTGTGCAATAGTCGATTGTTATATGGATTTTAGCATAAAATAAGGAGGTACAGTATGGAAAAGGTTATATTGATAAGCCCACCTCCAGCTAGCTTCGAAGCTATTTGGGGAGATGGAAGGTTAGTAAAGGAGTTTAATTATGAAGTTGCTCCAGGGATTGACATTAATCGTACTACTGGAGGAGGTGGCTTCGGAGAAGACTTCAAAATGACCACTGGAGAATATAAAGGCAAAACTTTAAAATGGCTTTACGATAACCACCCTGAATATTTCGGCACTGACGAGGAACGTAGGTGGGAAATAATACCTGTTGGAATGGGAGTGGCATACGCTTGTGCAGATCTTAGTGTGCAGGTTCATCCAACCGAAGAATGGTCTATGAAAAATTTAGGTACTCATGGAAAGTCAGAGTGCTGGTACTTTGTTGATTGTCCTGAAAATGCTAATGTTGTAATGGGACATAATGCTAAAACTATGGAAGAGCTAGATGATTACATAGCAAGAAAAGATTGGGAAGGATTAATGAAACGATATCCTATAGAACCAGGAAGCTTTTATGCTATAAAAGCTGGAACACTTCATGCAATTCAAAAGGACAGTTATTTTATAGAAATATGTAATCCTAATCCTGTTACCTATCGTTTTTACGATTATGATAGATTAGACCGTGATGGAAAACCAAGGTATGTAGATATAGATAAAGCTAAGGAAAATATATTGATTCCTTTTAATGAAATTAAGTATGAGCGAAAGATTACCAATTATGGAGGAGTTAAAGAAACTTTCTTAGCTGATAATGAAGATTATTCCGCATGGCTATATAATGTAAAAGGAGAAGGCACCGTAGAAGTAAAGAAACCCTTCGGAGGCTGTTATGTTATAGAAGGTAGCGGAAATGTTGAAGGATTAGATATTAAAGCAGGAGAAAGCTTCTTTATAACTAGAGAAGGAAGAAACATAACTATTACAGGTGATATGACAATACTCTGCTGCCATGGTTAGATTAATAATAAAAAGAGTAACTTTTTAAGTTGCTCTTTTTAGGTACTTTTACAAAGTAGAAGATAAATATTTTTATGTGGGAGGCATTACAATGGAGTGTAAGGAGCTGGCAAGTTATTTTGATCATACATTTTTAAAAGCTTATGCTACGGAAAGTGACTTTATTAAACTTTGTAATGAAGCGAAAGAGCTAAGCTGTCGAATGGTTGCCATTAATTCATATCCTGTTAAGCTTTGTAAAGAACTACTTAAAGGAACAGAGGTCCATGTGGGGGCTGCCATAGGATTCCCATTAGGGCAGACAACTATTAAAAGTAAATTGTACGAAGCAAAAAATGCAATAAATGATGGTGCTGATGAGATTGATTATGTCATTAATGTTGGTGAAGCTAAAATGCATAACTGGAATTATATAGAAGATGAAATGAAAGAAATGACATCACTGTGTCATGGTAATTCCGTAATTGTTAAGGTTATATTTGAAAATTGTTACCTAGAAGTAAGTGAAATAATAGAGTTGTCTAAAATTGCTAAAGAAGTAGAACCTGATTATATTAAGACTTCTACAGGGTTTGGTACTGGAGGAGCTACAATTAAAGATGTTAAGCTAATGAAACAACATGTAGGAGATATAGTACAGGTAAAAGCAGCGGGGGGAATAAGAGATTTACAGACTTGTTTAGCAATGATTGACGCTGGAGCGACCCGAATTGGGACGAGTAGTAGTGTAGAAATAATCAATGAGTTAATGCGCAAGTAAATAAATATTAATCTGTAATAAATATTTAGTTTCATACGATTAGTAAGGTGGTGTCTTATGGAAATTTGGAAACTTAATCCTGTATATAAAGATTATTTATGGGGGGGACAGCGCTTAAAAAATAACTTTAATGCAAAAACAGATCTAGATTTAGTTGCTGAAAGCTGGGTATTATCTGTCCATAAGGATGGAACTAATCTTATAGAGTCAGGGGAATTTAAAGGAAAACCTCTGAATGAAGTACTTGATGACAAAAAATATTGGGGAGAGAATGCTAAGAAATTTGATTTCTTTCCTGTTATGGTAAAACTAATTGATGCTGCTAGTGACCTTTCTATACAAGTACATCCCAGTGATGAGCTAAGTTTAGAAGTTGAAGGGCAATACGGAAAGACTGAGGTATGGTATGTAATAGATGCTGAAGAGGATACATATTTGTATTATGGTCTCAAACAAGATATAACAAAAGAAGAATTTAAAGAATTATTGTACAGTGGTAAGTTAGAAACAGTACTAAATAAAGTGTATGTTAAACCAGGGGATGTTCTTATGGTGGATTCTGGAACAATACATGCTATATGTAAGGGAGCTTTAGTTGCTGAAATTCAGCAAAACTCTAACGTAACATATAGATTATATGATTATGATAGAAAAGATAAGAACGGACAGAAAAGACCTTTACATATAGAAAAAGCTATACAGGCTGCTAATTTATCAAAAAAGAATGTAGATAAGACACCGATGACAGTGGAACAATGTGGTGGAAACACCAAAACCCTAGTTGCTCAAAATAA
This sequence comes from Bacillota bacterium, assembly GCA_023440105.1. Taxonomy (GTDB): domain Bacteria; phylum Bacillota; class Clostridia; order Clostridiales; family Clostridiaceae; genus JAEXZL01. Next base: position 4,398 of record JAEXSY010000405.1, on the reverse strand, counting down.
GTATTTCACAGCATCAGTTTATACTATAGGCGAAAAGCTAAGTCTTGAAGTTACAGCAAAAACCTTTAAAAATATAGTGGTGTTAGATGGAGAGTTTTTTATTGGAAATATGAAACTTCAAAAGGGAGAATCTGTTTTTATTCCTGCAGGTGAAGGTAAAGTAGAAATTGAAGGCTCTGGTAAGCTATTAATAACAGAAGTTTAAAGGAGGAGAACTATGGTTGGAGTTTTGATTACATCACACGGTAATTTGTGTAAAGAAATATTAGCGAGTGCTGAAATGATAGCCGGTAAACAGGAAGGTGTAGAAACTGTTTCTTTGGATGAAAAAGGTATAGAAGCTTATTCTGAAAAATTGAGTTCAAAGCTTGAAGAATGTCTTTTGACTTATGATGAACTTATAATGTTAGCTGATATAACAAATGCTACACCTTATAACAATTGCTACAAATTTGCATTAGAGCATCCTGAAGCAAAGGTTCATTTACTCTCAGGTTTTAATTTATCAATGGTTGTTGAATTATTAGTTATGAGAAGTTTTGAAACAAATACAGAGGATTTAGTAAATCACATAGTGACTACAGGAAAAAATAGTGTTGAGCTTACATCGCTAAATGAAATAGCTAATGTTGAGGATGAAATTCTTTTATGATAGAATATCTGTTTTGTGATTTAGATGAAACTCTTATAAGACGTTATAATAACGGCACTTCGGGAATTAATAAATATAATATTCAAGCGATAAAAAAGCTTGAGAGAAAAGGAATAAAACTGGTTATTACTACTGCTAGGAGTCCTTTTTTCTTGAACAGATTTACAGGTACAGAATATAAATTCGATTATATAGCCTGGAATGGTAGTGAAATATATTGTGATGGAAAGCTTATTTACTCGTCATATATAAATAAAAAAGTAATAAAAGATTTTCTTTCAGATTATCCTGAGCTTATTAAATACTTAAGGGTTACTTATAATGATGGAAATACAGTATTTGGAGATATTAAAGGAAATGCATATAAACTATTTGGCACAATGGATAAGAAGCGTGGTGATTTTAATAAGATTATTAAAAAATCATTTGTAGATTACAGCACAGATTCAGAGGCGACCCTCTTTCATCTAGTTCTTGATAACGAAGATATGGCTAATTTCTATTATAAAACTGTTAGCACGTCTAGATATAAAGAGTATTTTACCTTTGGAAGAACCTCAGACATAACGATAGATGTTACTTCAATAAACTGTAATAAAGGCAAAGCGATTTCTAATTACCTTAATAGAATAAGAAAAGAGAATGCCGAATTTGCAGTTATAGGAGATTCTGATAATGATATATCTATGTTGGATAGAACAAAGTATAGCTTTTGTATGCTAAATGGTACAAAAAATGCATTAAAGCATTCAAATTATCATGTGAAGAATGTAGCAGAATGTATAAATAAAATAATATCTTTGTAGAAAATAATATAGGAGGTAGGATATGTACAAAGCTGTGAATAATTATACCTTGAGTAATGATATTTCTATTCCTTGCATTGGGGCTGGAACATGGAAATATAAAGATGAAGTTGCATATAACTCAGTAAAATCAGCACTAAAAGCTGGATATACTCATATTGATACAGCAGCTGTCTATGATAACGAGGTTGAGGTAGGTAAGGCAATATATGATTCAAAAATAAGTAGAGAAAAGCTATTCATAACTACTAAGCTCTGGAATACTGTTACAGATTACGAAGGAACTATTCATGCATTTAAGAACTCTTTGGATAATTTGGGCTTAGATTATATAGATTTATATTTGATACATTGGCCTAATCCAGTAGATTGTCGTGAAAATGATAAGTGGAAAAAAAGGGATATTGACTGTTACAAAGCGATGGAAGATCTCTATAAGCAAGGAAAAATTAAAGCTATAGGAGTAAGCAATTTTCTACCGCATCATTTAGAAGTAATTTTAGATAACTGCTCTATTATCCCAATGGTTAATCAGATTAGACTATTTCCAGGACACATAGACGAAAGCACTGTTGAATTTTGTAAGAAACATAACATTCTTTTAGAAGCATATTCACCTTTGGGTGAAGGTGCTCTACTAGATAATAAGGATTTAATGAGAATTGTTGCAAATTATCCAAACAAGACTGCAGCACAAGTTGCTTTAAGATGGTCTTTGCAAAGAGGATTCTTACCTCTACCTAAATCAGCTAATAATGTGAGACAAGCACAAAATATAGATATTTTTGATTTTGTAATATCTGATGAAGATATGCAAAAGCTTAACGAAATAGACCACAAATGCAGAATGGCTTCACATCCTGATACTGCTTTGTTTTAAGCTTTTATGTACAGTTCAAAGTTTGAACTGTACATAAATTATATAGAAGGATCAGTATTAGATTTTAGTAAAGTTATGTTGAATATAAAATTAGAGAACACATTAGGAGGGGCAAATTGAATAGTATTCGAATTGATTTTAGTAAAGCTATGTCTTATATAAAAAAAGATGAAATTATAGCTCTTGCTCCGATGATTGAGGCAGCACATAGTATACTTCATAATAGAAGCAATGTGGGAGGAACATTTTTAGGTTGGGTTAATCATCCTGTTAATTATGATAAGGAAGAATTTTTAAAAATAATAAATACAGCAAAAATAATTAGGAAAAGCTCTGATGTATTTGTTGTAGTTGGTATAGGAGGTTCATATTTAGGTTCTAGGGCAGCTATTGAAATGTTTAATCATAGTTTCGCAAACCTTCTTCCTAAAGATAGAAGAAAGAATCCTTTAATACTATTTGCAGGAAATAGTATAAGTTCTAGCTACTTGACAGATCTAATGGAAGCTATTCAAGGTCTTGATGTTAGTATTAATGTAATTTCTAAATCGGGAACGACTATAGAGACTGCCATAGCTTTTAGAATACTTAAAGAGTATTTATATAATAAGTATGGGAAAGAAGAAGCCAAAAAAAGAATATATGTAACTACTGATAAGTCTAAAGGAGCTCTTAAGAATTTGGCGACATCAGAGGACTATGAGACTTTTGTTATTCCCGATGATATAGGAGGAAGATACTCTGTTCTTACAGCAGTTGGACTTTTACCTATAGCTGTAGCTGGTATAGATATTAAAGAGATTATGAAGGGAGCAGAAGATGCCAGGATAAGCTTTGGCACCTTAGATATAAGCAGAAATATATGCTATCAATATGTAGCAGCAAGAAACTGTCTCTTAAGAAAAGGCAAGAACATAGAAATGTTGGCTAATTACGAGCCGACACTTCATTATTTTGGCGAATGGTGGAAGCAACTGTTTGGAGAAAGTGAAGGGAAGGATCACAAGGGTATATTTCCTGCAACAGTAGATTTTTCTTCGGATCTTCTCTCTCTGGGGCAGTATATTCAGGATGGCATGAGAAATATATTTGAAACTGTTATTCACGTAGAAGAAGCATCCAGGGATATAATCATACCTGCAAATGAAGATGATACTGATGGCATCAACTACCTAGCAGGAAAGACTATGAGCTATGTTAATGAGAAGGCATTTCAAGGCACAGCTATGGCTCATCAGGATGGTGGAGTACCTAATATTATAATAAACGTACCGAAGCTGTCACCATATTATTTCGGCTATCTTGTATATTTCTTTGAAAAAGCCTGTGCCATAAGCGGTTACTTAAACGGTATTAATCCATTCAATCAGGAAGGTGTAGAGGAATACAAGAACAATATGTTTGCGCTTCTTGGGAAGCCAGGTTATGAAGAACTGAGAGATAAATTAGAAAAGGCGTATAGATAGAAATATCGAGGTGGTGGATTTATGAAAAGAATAGCAATATTGACAAGCGGTGGAGATGCTCCAGGAATGAATGCTGCTATAAGAGCTGTGGTGAGAGTTGCTTTATATAATGACATAGAAGTTATGGGAATCAGAAGGGGATATTCAGGTCTAATCGAAGGGGATCTGTTCAGAATGGACAGAAGCAGCGTAGCTGACATAATACAGAGGGGGGGAACAATTTTAAGAACTGCTCGTTGTGAGGAATTCAAAAAAGAAGAAATAAGGAAGAAAGCAGTAAATATATTAAATGCCTATGGGGTTGATTCTTTAATCGTTATTGGCGGAGATGGTTCATTTGTCGGTGCCAAGCATCTAGCGAAGCTAGGAATAGCAACTATAGGTATTCCGGGAACCATAGATAATGATTTAGCTTATACAGATTATACTATAGGATTTGACACAACTCAAAACACAATAATAGATGCTATAGGTAAAATAAGGGATACATCATCTTCTCATGAGAGAGTAAACATCATAGAGGTAATGGGAAGACATTGTGGAGATTTAGCTTTATATTCTGGTCTTGCAGGTGGAGCAGAAACTGTAATAGTT
>JAEXSY010000403.1 GCA_023440105.1 Bacillota bacterium | reverse complement strand
GCGAAACATATTTCTATTATATCAAAAGGAGGTTTTTTTGGTCTACTCAACGCTAAAGCTCTTCGATACTCACATGCATAGCATGTGGTTTATTGGGGAGCCGCTTTTTTTTACGCGTCTCCTAAATTAAATGTTCAAGCTTTGTATTTATTTCCCTAAGCTCCTGTAATGCATTTTTCACTTCCATCTTTACATCCCCCTTTATGTTAATCTAAAAATAATACTGATTCTGTTTCTCTGCAGTATTTAACACAAAGACACTGCCCAAAATTTCTTGGGCATTTTCTGCAGAGGCAATCCTCTGCGGTACCGTCACAGGTTTTATTAAATTCCGGACAGTATTCGCAATTTTTTCCAATATCCTTCATTGATTATCTTTCCTCCCGAAAGGCATTTCTATATTTATCCATCAAACTGCTGAAGATATCTCCATTAGCAGGTGGAGTATAGGTTATGGCATTAGCTCCAGCCTCTATGGTCTCCAGTATACTTTCTTCTGTAGGTCCTCCTGTAGCAATAATAGGGAACTCCTTATGTTTCTCTCTTATGGCCCTTACAATCCTTGCTGTATTCTTGGCTCCAGAAACATTAAATATTGTGGCTCCAGCATTTATCCTTGCTTCAAAGTCCTCATATTCAGATACAACTGTTACAATGATAGGTATATCTATAACAGATCTCATCTTTGTAATAACCTCGTTAGGGGTAGGATTGTTTACTACAACTCCTAATGCTCCTTTAAACTCAGCATCTAATGCAAGATTTACTACTCTTTTTCCGGTGGTTATACCGCCACCAACTCCACAAAAAACAGGAACATCGGCAGCCATCATCAAGGCTTCAGTTATCACTGGTTGGGGAGTAAATGGATAAACAGCTATAATTGCATCGGCATTGGTATTTTTAATAATAGCAACATCAGTGGTAAAGAGAAAGGATTTCAGTCTTTTTCCAAAGACTTTTATGCCACTGGCATTACGTATCACAGAGGGGACTTCTATCATGTGGTTCCTTAGTGTTCCTTTTATTTCTGGAACATATTTACTTCCTTTAGACTTCTTTTCTTCCATAAAGCTCCTCCTGTCATATAAATACTATTTCACAAAAAATATACTTATATGGAATAAATATATTTCATGATATAATAATAACTGGAAATTTATTATATTTTTTTCTTTTAAGAATAATTGTTTTATGAATATGTCATATAAAATACTCTAACTAATTATAACATTTATTACAACATCAACTATTACTTTTTTATTAAAATAACTGTTTTTTATTGGAAATATATATATTAATAATATACTATATAAATAAGTATGTTTGAAAGGTTGGTTCTATGAAAAGACGTCTATATCCTGCATACAAGATCCACGGTATTATATTTTTATCATTTGTGTTATTAGGTATCATTGCTGGCGAACCTGCTAATATCATCTCAGGACTAAAAACTATAATATCTGATTCTGATATACTTATCACTGACTATGTAGAGCTTGCTGGTATCGGGCCTACCTTAATAAACTCAGGGCTTCTATCTTTAATGATACTTATATTGTATATGCTCCTGGGAATTAAGCCTAATGGTTCCACTATAATGTCTTTATGGCTTATAGCTGGCTTCGCTTTCTTTGGTAAAAATATATTCAACGTGTGGCCAATCATCTTTGGAGTTTTTCTCTACTCAAGATATACAAAGGAACCCTTTATTAATTATATACTTATAGCTATTTTAGGTACAACCCTTGCACCTACCGTAAGTCAACTAGCTTTTGAAGGTTTTCTTCCAAGCACTATATCAATCATTATCGGGATAGCTGTGGGGACTTTCATAGGCTTCATACTTCCTCCTCTAGCTGCCAGCACCGTTACCATTCATCATGGCTACAACCTGTATAATCTAGGGTTTTCTGGTGGGCTTTTAGCTATGCTGCTTATGTCTGTATATCGTCTTTTAAGCATAAATTTCGATAAGAGATTTCTCTGGAGCACAGGAAACAACCTTTTCTTCGGTATATTTCTTTATACCATATTCATTTTTCTACTAGTATACGGTTATATCCTTAATGAAAAAAGCTTCAAGAATCTTAAAAAGATATTTAAGCATTCTGGTAAGCTTGTAAGCGATTATTATCTGCTTTATGAAAATGCAGCTTATATTAATATGGGGTTATTAGGTATAGCTTCTACCACCTATATACTCCTCATAGGAGGCGACTTAAACGGTCCTACCATCAGCGGAATTCTTACAATTGTAGGCTTTGGAACCTTTGGTAAACACCTGTTTAATGTGGCTCCTATAATGATTGGAGCTTCTTTAACAGTATTTCTTCATATCTGGGAATTAAACTCACCCAGCATGCTGCTGGCAATTCTATTCAGCACCGCTCTTGCACCTATAGCGGGACAATATGGATGGCTTTTAGGAATGCTAACTGGTTTTCTCCATGTGGCGGTGGTGATGAATACTGGCTATGTTCATGGAGGTATGAACCTTTATAACAACGGCTTTGCTGCAGGCTTCGTAGCACTTATTCTTATACCTATAATAAAAGCCTTAAAGAGAGGGGAAGAACATGAAAGCTAACAAAAATATTAATCCTATCAATATAAGGATTATCAGTGAATTATTATCCTTCTATATGCATAAGGGTGCATCGGATGTAGATATAAACCTAAAAGAGGAAAAGGATAAGGTAACTATATGTATTTCTGCAATAATTACTTCTACCAATCAGGAAGAGCTATATAGAGAGCTTAAACTACTAAGCACTCCACGACAGCACGAATTGGAATCCTATTACTGGCAGCTCAGCGGCGAGGATGAGGATAATAATCTATCACTTATTGGCATAATGATAGATACGGTAGAGTATAAGTATGAAAAGAATAAACTAACTCTGGTTATTACCCGCAGAAATTAAAAGTCATAAAAAGCATAGTTTCATATACTTAATAATAGGAGCCTGGAGAAATTACTTCACCAGGCTCCTATTATATATACTTGTTATTTATATAAACAAAAATTATCAATATAATATGGACTTTCTCGGGCACTCTCAGGAATTCTCTTTGGAAAGCTCCTTAAGAACCTTTTTTACAACTGCCCTACCTACTAAGTCTTCTTCCATCTGACTAAGGGCATCGGTGATTTTGACCCATTCTACACCCTCTACCTCCTGAGACTTTACAAGGTCACCACTGCTATATCTTGCCATATACGTGAGCATTAAAAGATCCTTTTCCTGAATAGAGCAGCTTCCTAAATATTTTATATCCTTGATAGCTATCCCCGTTTCCTCCTGCACCTCTCTGCCCACAGTTTCCTCTACAGTCTCTCCTTGAGACACATATCCAGAAACTAATACCTTTGAATTTTTATATATATAGCTCTGCTTTAAAAGGAGTATTTCATCATCCTTTATCACAGCAACTACCACTGTAGGCTTAGGAGTATCAAAATACAGTATATTACAATGATCACAGGAGGGAATATTTCCTTCATCATAGCTATACTTTGAAGTTAACTTTTTACCGCATGCCGGACAATAAACATACTTCATAACCATCCTCCTGTTAGTCATTATCTTCCTTTACTATTATATATATTCTAACATAGGAAATAAAAGTTTAAAACCTTGTGAAATAACTATCATTTTTTTATTTTAGCTTTATAAAATTTCTATCCTGAATAAAGCTTATGGTATTATATAAAAACAATACCTCCTTAATATCATTATCCTCAATATATTTTCTAACCTCTCCATTATAATATCTCAAATCTATAACATGTATCTCTTCATAATCCTGGGCCAGAAAGGGAACAAAGGAATTTCCGTAGGAGTCCTTAATAACTATAAGCTTCTTTCCATTTTCATTACTGCTCTTTATTTTAACTATAGGATCATTGCCACCTAGAAAAATCCCGTATTTGTCTCTTCCCTCAAGCTTTGAATAATCATAAAGAGTATCGGTGACCTTTTCACCAAGATTAAACTCCAAAGTGTAATCTACCTTTTCTACGGGCTCGTAAATATCTATAGTATCAGGAGTACCTAGAAGGAGATTAGCCTGGGCATAGGTAGTTCCTAAAAAATCCTCCGTTACTGTCTGTATATTATAATCATTAATATCTACGGCAATTCCTTTATTATCACACCATTCCCTATAAGCAAGGAAAGCCCCATAGGTGGTCCAGTGATGATCTGTTCTATAATAGATATATTTATCTTTATTCCTCTCTAAGGCCTCTTTAACATCGATATAGTTTATATGAGAAAAACTCTCCTCCAGGGAACTTAGAAGCTCCTCCTGATTATAAACCTCTGCATAATCAGGAAGCTTATCCTTTTGAACCCCATCAATAGTTGGGGCAATAATCATATTTATATTATCCCGAGAGACAACCTCCTCAATTTCTTCTATAAACTTCTTAATATATGATATATTCTTATTTATAAGCTCCTTATCTATGTCTTCCTCAGAATGCTTTTCTATTAAATATCCTTCTTTACCAAAGTATACTCTTCCATTATCCTTCTTTCCCAAATATATTTCCACCTTGTTCTTTACAGAAACCCACATATCTCTAAGGGCGAACTGGTCTGTAATATATTTCTCATATTCCTTAGAAAAGGTGTTGTTAAGAATAGACTCTAAGGTGAGATTAGGCTTTTGTGCAAGAAAGCGATTTTCACCTTCTGAAAAGCTTCTTTTAGGAGTGAGAAGATTGACAATAGACAGTCCTCCTAATAATACAATAAATAATATAGTTATTATCTTACTTTTCATGGCTCCCTCCTAAAATCTAAAATATAAGAATGGATTATAGGTACTGTCCACAATAAAGGCTATAGATAGGAAAAAAATCATCATTAGAATTAAGCTTTCCATAACACTTACCAGCAGTTCTCTTGTCCTATATCTATGAAGAAATTTTTCAGCTATCCTTCCTGGAATAGGAGTACTCCCGATAATAAGAGCTATAACTAGTAATCCATTGGTATAAATAAGATATATGGCATTATTATCGATAAAGCTATTGTTCCACATTCCAAAAAGTGCCTTTAGATAGTCAATTCCTAAGGAATAATCATCAAAGGCGAAGATTACCCAGCCTAAGAGGACTATAAACAGAGCATAGCTACCTCTAAAAAATGAAGGAACTCTATTAAGAAGCTTAAGAAGAAAAACCTTCTCTATAATAAGGAAAAAAGCAAAGTATCCTCCCCACAATAGAAAGTTCCAGCTTGCTCCGTGCCATATTCCTGTTAAGAGCCATACTATTAATATATTTCTCAGCTGCTTTATATAACCCTTTCTATTCCCTCCTAGAGGGATATAGACATTTTCCTTAAACCAGGTTCCAAGAGAAATGTGCCATCTTCTCCAGAACTCTGTAATACTTTGAGATATATAAGGATAATTGAAGTTCTCGGAAAAATTAAAGCCAAATATTCTCCCAAGACCTATAGCCATGTCAGAATAGCCGGAGAAATCAAAGTATATCTGAAGTGCAAAGGCTACTATTCCTAGCCACGCCCCTGCTACGGAAAGCTCTCCCAAAGGCTTTGAGGAAATCTCCTCCCAGAGGAGACCTATATTGTTGGCAAAAAGCACCTTCTTTCCAAGGCCCAGTATAAATCTTCTTATACCATAGGCAACATTAACAAAGGTTTCCTCCCTTTTCAAGAGCTCCTTATATACTTCCTTATACCTTACTATAGGTCCTGCAATAAGCTGTGGAAACATTGCTACATAGGCACCGAAGTCTATAATATTATCTGCAAGATCAACCTCTCCTCTATAAAGATCTATAGTATAGGACATGGTTTGAAAGGTATAAAAGGAAATACCTATTGGTAAAGGGAGATTTAAAAGGGGGATATTAGTTTTAAAGATTAAATTAATATTTTGTATTATAAAATCACCATATTTAAAAAAACATAAAAGGCCTAAATTAATTATTAAATCCGATACAAGAAAAATCCTAGCTCTCTTTTTATTACCTATCTCAAGACTCCTATGAACCTGTATTCCATGAAAATAATCCATTACCGTGGAGAAAAGCATCAAGGATATATATATAGGCTCTCCCCAGGCATAAAAAATAAGGCTAGCTATAAATAGCTGCAGATTTCTATATCTCTTAGGAAGTATAAAATAACTGAAAAGAGCCAGGGGTAAAAATATAAATAAGAATAGAAGGCTACTGAATACCAAAATCTCACCTCATTTTATATAATAATGCCACCGAAGAAGCTTCCTCGGTGGCATAAGCCTTGTTATTTTAAAATGCTATCTATAACTTTTATAGCCTTATCGTTACCTTCCTCAATGGACTTAATCTGAGCCTCTTCATCGGTGCTTTCCATCATTTCTTGAGGAAGCTGTGCAATACAGATAAAGAATACATAATTTCCTCTTGTATATACCTTAGAGCCTTTAAGCTTAAGTAAGTTCATTGGATATTGAAGATCCTCGTTAATTGCTTTATCTTTATAGGCATTTAATGCCTCTTCAATTTCCTGAGCCTTACCCTCCTTAGCTTCTACTCCTATGAAGGTATCAATATTTACGTTGATCATAGGCACCTCAGCAAAGGCATCTTCATAGCTATCTGCTTTAATTCCATACAGGCTTTCTATTTCCTGTGGTTCTTGGGATACATTTGGATAATACATGTCTCCAAATTCCTCCTTTACAGCAGCTAAAATTTCTGGAAGCTTTCCAGATTCATAGCTTTCCTTATTGTTCTTGCCAGAAGTACATCCAGTGAATACTCCTAAAGCTAAAACTCCAGCACATAATAAAGAAATTACTTTTTTCATTTTGTTAACCTCCGCGAATTAAATTGTCAAGTTCCTCAAGAGTGAGCTCAAAGCCCTCTAAGGACCTAAATACTTTAGTGTTATCTATGACGGTATAAAGCTCAAAAAGGCTATTAGAACTATCTGTCAGCATATAACTTGAGGCTTCCGTTTCTCTTAAGAAAACCAGCACCTCTTCAGAAGGATTAATATCAATATCTAGAGGTAGGGAAACACTAATGATATTATCCTCAGTTATTCCTTTTAGTTTATGAGAAATCTTTATATATAGAGTACTATCCTCTAGAGAAGTTACTTCTCCAATAGCTATTAGAGAGCTAGAGAAAATAATATCCTCAATTTCGCTGCTCTCTTGCATAGTTCCCTTTTCCTGAGCTTCCATAATGACCTGTTCTCCTGGAATGGACTTTATGGAAGGCTTATCTGTACTCTCAAAGATTCTCATAGAAAAAGGGATTAAGATTATTACTGCTGCAGCTGCGGCTGCTGTCCTAAGATTTATAGCGAAAGGTTTCTTCCTTTCATCAGCACTGTTTATATTCTCAATTTCCTCTACCTTTTTATAGACACCTTCTAAAAACTCTTTATTACTCTTCATACTCAAACCCCTCCTTCTCAAGTCTCACCTTGAGAGCCTTCCTTGCTCTATAAAGAAGAATCTTAAATTGTGGTAAGGTTTTGTGCATTATTTTCATGGCCTCCTTATAGCTCATATCCATAAAGTCTACAAGATAAATAGCTATCTGCTGCTCTTCTTTTAAGGTAGTAAGGCCCTGCAGGAGCTCTTTTTTCTCTTCCTTTTTTAAGATTGCTTCCTCCAGCTTATAGTCTCCTGAAAGATTATGATAGTCTCTATGATCTATAAGATAAGTCCTTTTATTCTTCCTTATATAGTCTATTGCCTTATTTCTAGCTATTGTATATATATAAGTTGTGAAGGAATATTGAGGGTTATATTTCTCTTTAAAGACAAATACGTTAGCGAATACCTCCTGTGCTATATCTTCTGCCGTTTGAAAATCCTTTATATACCTTTCTATAAAAAAGATTAGGCTGTCCTTATGCTTTATAACAAGCTCTTCAAAGGCATCTATACTCCCTTCTAGAAACCTTTTATATAGCTCTCTGTCGTCATTCATTATTATCCTCCTAATCTTTCATAGTTTATTCGCTTAACAAGGTTAAAAGTTACATGATTTTATAAAATAACAGGTATTTCTTTATCAAGAGTTATAGAGTTTTCCGTAACTATACTATTATAGGCAAATACCTGGACTCCTTGTTTCTTTGCATATCTTAAGGCTTCTCCAAAGAGTGGATCTCTCTCGTCATGAGGTGAAAAGCTTTCTACCTTTTCCATCTGAATGAGAAATAATACCCCTGCTCCATAGCCCTGCTTTTTTGCTTCTACAAGCTCCTTTAGATGCCTTGCCCCTCTTATAGTAGGTGCATCAGGAAACATGGCTAAGCCATTCTCCTCCAGGGTTACTCCCTTTACTTCCAGGAAATATTCCACTGGGAGCTCTTTATTATTATGAGGCTCCATCTGAAGCTTAAAATCAAATCTGCTGCTACCAAAAAATTTTTCCCTTAAAACCACATTATAATCTTTTAAGGGTTTGATTTTTTTCATCAATAAAGCTTCCTCTACCACTTTATTAGGTACCTGGGAATCTATATTAATCAGCATATCCCCTTTATAGCCTCCAATAAGGTCAAAGGGTGTTTTTCTCTTAGGTGTTGTTCCTTCTCGGAGCAATACCTCTGTTCCAGGTATAAGTATCTCTCTGCACCTCCCTGTATTAGGTACAGCAACCATTAAGGACTCACCCTCTAGTTCAACATAAGCTTGGAATCTATTAGGTCTGTTTAAAAACCTTCCCTTTACTATCTTTTTCTCTATTATCATACCATTTCTCCTTTGTACTTATCCACGGAATATACTCATAG